>JAUWKC010000128.1 GCA_030607345.1 Planctomycetota bacterium
ATTGTTCCTTTTATGTATTCGAGCTCGTTTAGTCCGAGCAGGGGGATGTTGTTGTCGTGGACGCGCAGTTTTCCTGTTGGTTCGAAGGTGTTGGGGTCGAGAAAATGGAGCGTCGAGGAACCGTCGCTGATTATGAGGCGCTTGTCGTCGTGCGTGATTCCCCAACCCTGGGTGGTGTACGCAAAGGCGTGCAGCAATTCGAAGCTGTTGCTGTCGTAAACGAAGCCCTTGCGAGATTTCCAGGTTAGCTGTATTATTCGGTTGCGGTGTATTGTTATTCCTTCGCCGAAGTACCTGTGCTTGAGCTTGCGGCGCAGAATGATTTCTCCTGTCTTGAGTTTTTGTTTTCTTAGTTCGGATTTTCCATATCGGCCTGTGCCTTCGTACAGAAAGCCTTTGCTGAAGGCGAGACCCTGGGTGAAGGCATCGCGGTCGTGGGGGTAAGTTTTGACGATTTCGTAACCATAGACCGGCGTCGGCGTGTTGCAATCGTCCCCGGCGAAAGCACATAACGGCAGCAAGGCAACAGATACTGCCTGAACGAATACTTTGCACAAACCGCTTACAGCCATTGGACGCAACCTAATTGTCGGTGTGCCTCTGCATATTACACTGCCGAAGGTGGGATTCGAACCCACACCCTGTCGCCAGGACGGGATTTTGAGTCCCGCGCGTCTGCCAGTTCCGCCACTTCGGCTTATTCGGGCGAGCGATAATTATCGACCATCAACAGGACTTTGTCAATGCCAAATCGGCAAACGGTGGCCTGTTTGTGCGGCGGGTTTCGTAATATAAGGACAGCCCGCAACAAGCTCAGATATTTTGCCCTCGGCCTGCCGGGAGGCTGAATACCTCCCGGTTGTTCTCGTGTCAAGCAGACTCGGCATCAGTTGCCGCGAGCCTGCTATCTATTTCTAACCGCTGCCTGGGCGGCGGCAAGTCTTGCAATCGGCACTCTGAACGGCGAACACGAGACGTAATCCATACCGACGCGATGGCAGAAATCGATACTGTCGGGCTCACCGCCGTGCTCTCCGCAGATACCGATTTTAAGGTCCTTTTTCGCCTTTCTGCCAAGCTCTGTGCCGATTTGAACGAGCTTGCCCACGCCCTGCTGGTCGAGCTTCTGGAACGGGTCTGAGGCGTAAATTCCCTTGTTTACGTACTCTTTCAGGAACTTACCGGCGTCGTCTCGGGAAAAGCCCATCGTCATCTGTGTCAGGTCATTGGTGCCGAAGCTGAAGAACTCAGCCTCGGCGGCAATCTTGTCGGCGGTCAGCGCGGCACGCGGCACCTCTATCATAGTTCCAACTATATACTTAATTCTGGCTTTTCTTTGCCTGAATACCGTTTCGATTTCGTCCACGATGTCCCGCTTGACGAGTTGTAGCTCCGCTGCCTCCCCAACCAAGGGAATCATAATCTCCGGCTTGACTTTCTTGCCTTTTTTCCTGACGTTCAGCGCCGCCTCGATGACGGCCCTTACCTGCATGCGGTAAATAGCCGGGTACGTCACGGCCAGTCGGCATCCACGATGTCCGAGCATCGGATTGAATTCGTGCAACTGCTCGACCTTGTTTTTGACAACCGCCGGCTTAACTCCCAGGCGCCTTGCCATCTCCGATTGGCTTTGCTTATCCTGCGGCAGGAATTCGTGCAGAGGCGGGTCCAACAGCCGAATCGTTACCGGCAGTCCGGCCATTGCCGTGAAGATGCCCTCGAAGTCACCTCTCTGATAAGGCAGCAGCTTTTCAAGCGCACCTTCAAATTGTTTCTTGACTGAGGCGTACTTCTTTTCGACTGCTTTTTTGTCCTTGCTGCTTTCGGCAGAGTTAACTTCGACAGACATCTGGGCATAGTCGTCGGCGGCCAGAATCATTTGCCTGACAGGACAGATTCTCTCGCCCTCGAAGAACATGTGCTCTGTTATGCACAGCCCGATGCCCTCGGCGCCGAATTGCCTGGCCCGCTTTGCATCTTCCGGCGTATCGGCATTTGTCCTGACGCCGAGTTTGCGGACCCGGTCGCAGATATTCATAAAGGAGCCGAAGTCGCCGCTTACCATCGGCGGAACCGTTCTAAGTTTTCCCTGCATTACTTCACCGGTTGAGCCGTCGATACTTATCCAGTCACCCTCTTTAACGCTTGTGCCATCGACGGTAAACTTCTTAGCGTTGTAGTTGACGTTCAGGGCGCCTACACCGGCCACACAGCATTTACCCATCCCGCGGGCTACGACGGCGGCGTGACTGGTCATACCGCCGCGGGCAGTAAGCACACCTTCGGCAGCGTCCATACCACCGATATCTTCAGGGCTTGTCTCGGTGCGGACAAGAACCACCTTTTTGCCCTTTTCCCTCCACGCCTCGGCTGCATCGGCATTGAATACAACCTGGCCAACAGCCGCCCCCGGTGAGGCCGGAAGACCTTTGGCGATAACTGTGCGTTTAGCCTTCGGGTCGAAATGCGGATGCAGTAAGCGGTCCAATTGCTCAGGCGCCACCCGCATAACGGCCTGCTCTCTGCTGATGAGTTTTTCGCTGAGCATATCGACGGCGGTTTTGACGGCGGCTTCGGCGGTGCGCTTACCGGTTCGCGTCTGGAGGATATAGAGTTTTTTCTGCTGGATGGTAAATTCCATGTCCTGCATATCTTTGTAGTGCTTCTCCAGGCTGGTCATAAGAGAAGTCAACTGCTTGTAGGCCCTGGGCATTATCCTGGCCAGTTTCTTCAACGGCAGAGGCGTTCTGATGCCGGCGACAACATCTTCGCCCTGGGCGTTCATAAGAAATTCGCCGTAGAATTCCTTCTCGCCGGTACTTGGGTTGCGTGTAAAACAGACGCCCGTGCCGCAGTCCTTGCCCATATTGCCGAATACCATGGTCTGGACGTTCACAGCCGTACCCAGCAGACCGGTAATTTCATTGAGCTGGCGATAACGAACCGCTCTCGATGTGTTCCACGAACCAAACACCGCGTTGACGGCGTGTGTCAACTGAACCCGGCCGTCCTGAGGGAACAATTGGCCGATATGCTTTTTGTAAACGCTCTTGTATCCGGCGACGACGTCTTTCAGTTGCTTGGCACTAAGCTCGTTATCGAGTTTGACTTTGGCCTTCTTCTTGGCACCGTCAAGCACCTTCTCGAAGTGCTCGTGTTCGCAGCCCATCACCACACCACCGAACATATCGATGAACCGACGATAAATATCGTATGCGAAACGCGCGTTTCGGGTCCTTTTTATGATGCCTTCTATCACACGGTCATTCAGGCCCAGGTTAAGGACCGTATCCATCATGCCGGGCATTGATACAGCCGCTCCGCTTCTGACACTGACCAGCAGCGGATTGTCCGGGTCGCCGAGTTTGGCGTTCATTGCCTTTTGCAGCTTGGCCAGGTTTTTGTCAACCTCCGCGGCAAGACCTTTCGGCCATTTCCCGCCGGATTCGTAGTACTGTTTGCACACATTTGTAGCGATGGTAAATCCGGGCGGGACCGGCACACCAATGTTTGTCATCTCTGCCAGGTTCGCGCCCTTACCGCCTAGAAGCTCCTTCATTTTTGCATTGCCTTCGGCCTTGCCGCTGCCAAAGAAATAAACTCTTTTTTGTGTCATTACAAAATTCTCCTTTTAGTTAAACCCTGTCTTTACTGTTGATAACCTTCCCTGCGCAGCTCAATTGAAAAAGCCTTGTTGGCGCCTCTGTGCACTTTCGCCCAGATAACTTTGTCGTCGTCGAACCAGCCTTCGTCTGCCGCATCGAACATTGCCTTTTTGTTAAAATGCGGCAGCGATGTGCCGTTTTGGCTTACAGATTTCACAGGCATTGACTTGTGGATACCGAATATATGGTCTCTTTCGGGTATCTTATACCTTCCCTTTGGAGCGCTTTTAGTTATCACAATGCCACGTTCGTTCTCGATGCACTTAAAGCCGGTCAGTGCATAGACGCCCTTTTGGTAATCATAACTTACGCCGTCGTCTTCGTAAAGCGAGAAATAAGAGCTGCCGTCGGGGTAAACTTGTATTGTCAACGGTCCGGTCTTCTCATCGACAAAATGCTGATTATCAGGTCCCATCGGAATAATAGCGCCTGCTTTGACCAGTATGGGAACTTTGTCAATCGCAGCGCTGTAGGTAATAGTCCGGCCGCCTTGGTACGTGGTTCCGTCCCAGAAATCTATCCACTTGCCTTTGGGTAGATAAATCGACCGCGAAAAAACCGTATCGCTCCAAAGCGGCGCAATCAGCAGCTCTTTACCTAACAGGTACTCGCCGTAAGCGGAATAGGTGTTGGGGTCATCCTGATACTCGAGGACCAGCGCCCTGACGAGCGGCAGGCCGGTTTGGGTGGTTGTTCTTGCGTACGTGTAGATATAAGGCATAAGTCGATACCGAAGTCTGGCGTAAAAGCGATAGTTGTTGTCGGCGGTTTCGTTGTCGGTCCACCAGAGCTCGGTCCTCTCGCCCGCCACGGTCAGAGACAGATACTGCGAGAGCCTGGAAAAAGGCCAGGTCTTCTTTTTGCTGTCGAGTACCTCGCGCGTTACATTGTCGGTATAGATTCTGAAGGGCACCCCCGACAGGCCGAAATTTATACAACCCATTATCTCGCCTTCGATGTTCTTGCCTTCGCTGTGCGAATCCTGCGTTCCCTGCATCGGGTATCTCTGGGTGCCCGCCCATAACGACCTGCCCCATACGACACATCTCTTATTGGGATTTCTTTGTTTGTAGGCTTCCCAGCTCGCCATATCATACAGCATGGAATACAGGTTATGCAGTTCTTCGCCGCACATTTTCGCGTATGGCGAAAACATCGTGCCGAATACCTCCTCGCCGTGGTCGCCGGCGGCCCCGTCGGAGCCGATGTCAGTCAGGAAGTTATGCAGCTCGCCCCACCACTTGCGTGCAGCGGGGTTGCAGAAATCGACCAAAGCACCGCCGTCCATACCATAGCCGAACCTGCCGTTCCAGGTCTGGCCGTCCTGCTTAATGAAAAATCCCTGGAAATCGGCGTCCTGGTACTTCTCCGTACACGTCTGAGGAATACCCGGGTTTTCCCAGAAGATGGCATGACAATTCATTTCGCGCAGTTTTCCGACCATCTCATCGACAGCATCGAAACCGCCCCATCCGTCGTCGGGCCAGTTTGTGCTCGGCGAGGCCCAGATTCCCTGCCCGCAGTTCCTGGCATGCACCCGGACGCTATCCAGCGGCCAATCCTTCTCGCCCCTGGCCTTTGTCACGTCTTCAAGAATACCCTTCTGGCCCCGCTGTCTGCCCCATTTGCTGGCGTGCAGGCCGAACGCCCACTTCGGCGGCAGCGGTGATTTGCCGGTAATCTTCGTATACTGGTTCAGAATGTGCTTGAAGCGGGGCCCATAGATGAAGTAGTAGTCAAGCTCAGCGCCGCCGGGCGCTGAAAAGTAATAGGGGTTCTGTGTGAAGTCGAAGGTGGTTTTCCAGGTATTATGAAAGAATATGCCGTAGCCGTCGGTGGCCATAAAGAAAGGAATAAACGTGACGTTCTCTGTCACCCAGAGTTCGCGTTTCTCGCCGCGAAGGTCGCTCTTTTCGTAGCGCTGACCGAGACCGAAAAAGTGGTCCGTGGCGGTCAGCTCTTTTCTGCATATAACCTTGTCTCCATCGAAAC
>JAUWKC010000022.1 GCA_030607345.1 Planctomycetota bacterium
TGGGGGTGCGGGACGTCTCCAGAAAGGCAGAGAACATACTCCGGCCAAATCTCATAGGCTCTCTGCTTGCCGTCTTAAAGACAAATATCAACGCTAAGAATCTGCCGTGCAGGATTTTTGAGATTGCCGACACTTTTGCAGCCGATGGCAGAGGGCCCGGCGAGCTGCCGACCGAAAAGACGAAGCTTGCTATGGTTTGTGACAGCGACATAAGGGACCTGCGGGGGGCCATCGAGGGACTGGTAAAGAACATCAACAAAGATGCGGAGATTGCTTTGCGGCCTGCAGAGCTAATCTGGGCCCGGACCGGCGCGGAAATACTTGTCAACGGTAAGGTAATCGGCAGCGCCGGGGTCGTTTCACAGAAAGTCAAAGAAAGATTTGCTTTCAAGGAGGTTTCGCCGGCAGCAGCGGAACTGGAATTTGACCAGCTTATGGGCCTGCAAAAAGGACCGGTTAAGGTAAAGCCGATTGCGAGATTCCCGGCGATAGAGCGGGACCTTTCGCTCATTGTCGATGAGCAGGTCCGCTGGGCTGATATTATTGAGGCGGTTGGCAAGAAGGCGCCGGAGATGCTCGAAGAGATTCAGTTCGCCGATATCTACCGAGGCAAAGGGATAGCGAGCGGCAAAAAGAGCATTACACTGTCGCTTCGTTTCAGGGACGAGGACGGCACCTTGACGCACGAAACCGTTGACAACTTCCAAAACGTGATAGTTGACAGTCTGACTGATTGCGTCAAGGCCCAACTGCGAACTCTGTAGTGGAAAAGGCGTCAGGAACTGTAAAGGGCGAGTGCTAACTGCATTCGGGCTTTTCCTATTCGCACGGATAGTGGTGGTGGAGGTGCGGCTGCTCCGTTCTGTTGCCCGGTTTTGTAATTCGCTTCACGTACCGAACGAAAAACGCCTGTGCATCTCACAGTAAGTTTTTGAAACAATCTGTCTGAGACCTGGTCCCAGCCACTTTTGATTTTACGGGTTCAGTTACCGTAGGAGATGTTTAAAATACTTTTACTTTGCGCCGGGGAGATGAAATGTTAGTTTCAAAAAGGAACAAGGGATTGTTTCTGACAAGAAGCAGATGTCAGCATTGAGACAATGGAGAGGAACAGAGCACAAGTGGCTGTAAAAGCCGGTTGGCGAAGAGCCCTATGAAGTTGATGGGGCCGGAAAGGATGTGGTCAAAATGGGCGACTGATAATATGATAGGAAATGTCAAAAAGCGATTTTGAATTTTGTGAGCAACTATTTCACACCATCGAAAGGAGAAAAAAGATGAGAAGAAAAAGTGAACTATCTGTGTTCCTATGTATGCTTGTGGCGGTCGTATTGGCAACGCCAGTCCCTTCGTCAGCGCTGTACGGTTACTTCCTTAAAGGGTGCAACCAGCTACCTGGTGGCGGCTGGGAGACAATCAGTGGGCATTACGTGGTCCAGACTGGTGGACTTTTCGATGTCCTCGGCGATCTCACCTACTACCCCGCCGGGACCCCCTGTGGTACTCCCGCCCATAAGCCCGGCAGTGAGGACTGGCCGAAGCATCTTCACGTTCACCGCAACAACGCAACCGGCTGGCCGACTACGGCGTTCCCGACATATCCGTCAATTAAGAAAAATGAATGCAAGAAATACTACGAGGCAATGCTACTGAACAACGGGTCGGACCCGTGCGCCTCCAGCTTCGACAAGGATGACGACCAGGACGATGATTGTCAGTTTGGTGACCCGAATTGGAAACGCAATTGTTACAGTTACGCGTTTGCTAAAAGCGGGATTACGGATTTTAACAATATAGTCATTGGAGACGTCAGCACCGGGGCGGATAGGGTAGTGGACGGCCTGTATGAGCCAGTTGCCAATCCGCAGGACGATTACTTAATGTACATGTCCGGCGGTTTTTGCTACCATGCGAATTGGGTTTATATAGCTACTTCTGACTGCGATATCGGAAGTCTGAAGTTCAAGCTTGGCCCCAGCCAAATATTTGAATACGATTACGATGACCCACCAGGGCGTGACCCGGCCGATTTATTCTGGGGGGGAGCTCCGGTGTATTACAAGCCGGACCCGTGACATCCGGGGCTTGTTCAGCCACGGGCGCGTCTCGAATAACCACGGGCCAATGGGCACGAGGCGGAGGCCTGCCGGCAACGATGCCGGAAACTTAACAGGCCGAGGTGTTGCGGCGGTGTAAGCTCGCGCTGCGTTAATGACCCCGGTATTGCCGGCAGGCCCTTAAAAAATCATTGTTTTTCAAATGCAGTAATAATATAATGAAGTAGGAAAAGTGCTGAAGGCGGCAGTTGCCGGTTGAGGTCTAAATCGGCAAATGAAAGGAGCTGGCGATATGAGCGACAGGACGAAACGAAGTGTTCCGAAGGTTGGTACGTTTCGACACTATTGGTGGGGGTTTGCAATTGTCGCCATAGCGATACTGTTGGGCGTATTGAAGACGGCGACCGTGCAGGAAGATAGCGATTGGAACGCTACAGCACCCGTTTCTGCACCGCTGGCTGAAATCCCGGCCGGCGGAGACCGTCCGGAAGCCGCCGTGCCGGCGCCGGCGCAGGTTGAAGCTGCGACTGACAACCTGGAACTTCCGATTCCCGAGGACGTTCAGGCGATAGCCCGCTATTTTGGGACGAGCGGGCGGAAGAACATAGGTGATGCGGCGGTTCTCTGGCAAAAAAGGGGGGACAAATACATTGACTTTTTAAGGAATGAAACATTTGAGCAGGGTATCCGGCGGGCATATATGATATCGGAACTGCTGGCCGTGACCAAGAGTATGGACCAGATGTGCCCGCAACACCCGGATATCGTACGACTTTTAGCCAGGACCCGCCGGATGAGTAAGCTGATTTGGGAGGTCAACGAAGCCCGGCAGCACGGTGACACCGGCCGGTTGGTCGAAAGCATTAACTCTGCCATAAACCGCTTTGTAAAAGAAAGAAGGGCCTTGGAAAGGACAATCGAAGATTTGATAGAGACCGAACCAGACAGTTTCACCGGCAAGGCCAGCAGGGAACAGATGCTTCGCGTGTCAAGACTGGCTCGGGGATTCGGTTTGATTGGCCTTGATGTTCCCGAAGGAGTAATACCGATGAGCCTTCAGGGGACACAGTTCGGCATTGTTACAAGCTGCTTTTTGCTCGGTTTGGCCGAGGATGGGCAGGGGGTGCCAACGCTCCTCGATGTTCTGTCGTACAACGATAAACGCTTCATCGAAAAGTTGGCTGATGTGTGGGGATTGGGAAACGAACTGGTGGCGTCCGAACTTGCCTTGGCGAATCGATTGGTTATTGCCGATGCACTGGACAGAATACTCGTGGTGTATTCACGGGGTGAAACAGGCACGGCCCAGGCCCGAGCTTTGGCTAACCAGTACGAGCAGTGGCGACGCGGACAGCAGCTTGCTCCGAGGGAAGTTATGAAGGTTTTCACCTACGATTCGCCAACCACACCTTACCATTTACCGGGGATGATTCTTGGGGTGAAAAAAGGAGCAAAAACCTTTCCGCTGAAGCTGCCTGTTGTACTCTGGCAAGAACAGGGCAGCAAACCCAATGTTGCCGACCGGCTCAACGACATTGGCTACCGGGTCAACGAAGAGGTTGTGACAGGGATAATTGACTGGGCCCGGCGATTTGATAAAGTCCTCGGACGATAGTAAACGCCGGGAATTGTGCAGCATATCTGTGAAATGCAGGTCACTGCGAGCACTGCCGAGTTGAGAGCGAGACAGCTTTCGATGCGTTCCTGCGGAGTGATAGAGCCGGCCGGAAGCCGATAGAATTCAGATTCCGGGGCGGGATATTGGGCGTCTATCCGCGATTTGAGTGCTGCAGGCCACAATCGGGTACAAAAAATCAAAAAGCTTGTTCTTGCAAAATTGATTCAGGCTGAGAGAAAAAGTGCAATCCGCCGGGAATAAAACGGCAAAGGCATAAAGATTTGAGTAGAAGGCGGCAAACGACCGATATTTCCATTGATTTTGATTTGGTTTTTTGGTATAAGAGATACAGCAGGCTGACCCCTGCGGTGTTCGTATAGAAAGTGTGATTTGAAAAAACCGATACCCGTACTCAGGGAAGTCAGGCCTTGACGGATCGGAAACGCCTACTCGATAGGACTTTCGGACGCAAGCAACGATTGCCCACTTAGAAGTAATGGGTTTTCTTCAAAGGCTTTCTTACGACGCGGGTGGAGGAAGGCCTGGTAATTCAAGAAAGGCTTGCCTTGTGCAGGCCTTTTTTTTGCGCTTGCGTTGTGCGGTCATACTAAAACGGGGGCAATATCGGACGTCACAGCTATTGCGATGCGCCTTTGGGCGGGGTTTTCAGTGTAAAGGCGGCCCCTGCATTTGTCGATTAATAGGGCGGTGTCTGAGGATGTTTTAGTGCTTGCTTCAGGCGTTTGTAGTTTAAGAGCTTACGGAGACCAAGATGCCTAAGGTGCGTAGCTTTATGATACTGCCCGCTCTTCCGGCGCCGCTCAAGGCCCTGGAGACAGTCGCCAGGAATATGTACTGGACCTGGGATGCCGATGCCGAAGCACTCTTTAAGCGCATTGACGGCAAACTCTGGGCCGCCTGCGGAAACAACCCGGTCAAACTTCTCGGCAGCATCAGCCAGAACCGCCTGGACGAATTGGCTCAGAATGAGGGCTTTCTGTCCGAACTGAAACGAACGGTTGAAAGGTTGGGTTCATATCTTGAGTCGACTACGTGGTTCGAAAAGACCTGTCTTCAACCGACCAATCCATCAATAGCGTATTTCAGCGCCGAGTTCGGGATTCACGAATGTCTTCCTGTTTACGCCGGCGGCCTGGGGCTTCTGGCGGGCGACCATTTGAAGAGCGCTTCGGACCTGGGCGTTCCGATAGCGGGCGTCGGCCGGTTGTATCAAAAGGGCTATTTCCGACAATATCTGAACATTGACGGCTGGCAGCAGGAACTCTATATCGAAAATGACTTCTATAATATGCCTATCGAACCGGTCCGCACAAAGGGCGGCGGAGCGTTGACCATAGACGTCGAGTATCCCGGCAGGACTGTCTCGGCGCAGGTATGGTGTGCATCTGTCGGCAGGGTAAAACTCTATCTTCTTGATACCAACATAGAGTCCAATTCGCCGGCGGACCGTATGATTACCGCCAGTCTTTACGGGGGCAATCGCGAGATGCGTATTCAGCAGGAGATAATGCTGGGCATAGGCGGATTGCGGGCCCTGGCAGCGGTGAATATCAAGCCGATTGTCTGTCATATGAACGAGGGGCACGCGGCCTTTATGGCACTGGAGCGAATCAGGCAATTACGAGCCGAGACGAATATAACATTTCACGAGGCGGTCGAGGCCACCAAAGCCGGGAACGTTTTTACGATACATACGCCCGTCAGGGCCGGGCTTGACGAATTCTCGGTTGAGCTGATGGACAAGTACTTCGGCAAGTATTTTCCAGCCCTTGGGATAGACAAGAAGCAGTTCCTGGCACTGGGCAGAACGAATCCGGACAGCAGCGATGAGCCGTTCAAAATGCCGGTGCTGGCCTTGAAACTCAGCGCTTATCGAAACGGCGTAAGCAAACTGCACGGACAGGTCTCTCGAAGTATGTGGGCTGAACTGTGGCATGATATACCGGTTAATGAAGTTCCGATTATATCAATCACGAACGGCGTAAATCTTCAGGGCTGGATTTCCGACGAAATGAACGGCCTGTATGACAGATACATGGGGCCGAACTGGACCGAGCGTATGACCGACAAATCGCTGTGGGATAGTATCGAGCAGATTCCCGATGAAGAGTTGTGGCGGACACATCAGCGATGCAAGGAGCAGTTGATTGTTTTCGCACGCAACAGGCTCAAGGCCCAGATACAACGGCGCGGGACTTATCACACCGAATTGAACTGGGCCGAGGAGGTTCTGGACCCTGAGGCGCTGACTATCGGCTTTGCCAGGAGGTTCGCGACGTACAAGCGAGGCAACCTGCTGCTGAGCAACCCGAAACGGATTGTCAAGCTCCTTACGGACGCCAAGCGTCCCGTGCAGGTTATCTTCGCGGGCAAGGCACATCCCAGAGATACCGAGGCCAAGGAGATTATTCGCCAGATAATTCACTTTGCCAACCAGTACAACGTAAGGCGGCGGATAGTCTTTCTCGAAGATTACGACATCAATGTAGCCAGATATCTGCTCCGGGGAGTGGACATCTGGCTCAATACCCCCCGCAGACCAATGGAGGCCAGCGGCACGAGCGGTATGAAAGCAGCAATCAACGGTGCTCTTAATATGAGCACGCTGGACGGTTGGTGGTGCGAGGGTTACACACCTGAGGGCGGTTGGGCTATCGGGGCAGGAGAGGACTACGAAGATGCCGGTTACCAGGATATGGTGGAATCGCAGGCGATGTACAACATGCTGGAGAACGAGGCTGTGCCGTTGTTTTACACACGCTCAGCAGACAACCTGCCGCGGGGCTGGATACGACGAATGAAAAAGTCACTCAAGTGGATAACACCCCGGTTCAATACGCACAGGATGCTCAGCGAGTACACCAGGAGGTTCTACAACCCGGCTATGGCGCGATGGCGGTATTTGACCGAACAGGCCATGGCCAGAGCAAAGGCTCTTTCGGCGTGGAAGAGCGATATGGCAAAGGCGTGGTCTGACTTTGCCATAAAAGACGTCAAGCTCCAGCGTAAAAATGGCCAGGAAAGCCCGGAGCTGAACATCAGACAAGCTCAGCTTAAGACGGGTTCGCAATTGCGCGTACGGGCCCTGGTAAAACTCGGCAAAGTAAGCCCGGACGACGTTTCAGTAGAGCTTTATCACGGCCCGGTAGATGCCTGGGGCAATATAGAACAAGGCTCGGCTGCGCCGATGAGCCGGGAAGAGAACAATCAGCAAGATGGCGAGCACTGGTTTGTCGGCCTGATGCCGTGCGGCGATACCGGACGACATGGTCTGGCGGTGCGGATTCTTCCCAGGCATTCGGACCTTGCCGACCCCTACGAACTCGGGTTGATTCTCTGGGAAAACCAGGATTAGCAAACAACGCCCTTGAGACGCCGAGCTACTCGGTTTCTTTGCTGCTTAGAAGCTCGTAAACCCGCTCCGGAGAATCAGCATTTTCGAGCTGTTTTTTGAATTCTTCGTCAAGCATAAGTCTGCTTATCTGGGCCAGGGCCTGGATGTGAGGGCCGGTCTGGTCGGCAGGAGAGACAAGCAGAATAATAATCTTCACGCCCTTACCGTCAACGCTGTCAAAGTCTATCGGGTCCTTTGCGATACCGATGGCCATAACAAGCTCATTGACGGCTTTGCACTTGCCGTGGGGGATAGCGATTTCGGAGCCGATGCCGGTACTTCGTGTCTGTTCGCGGAGCAGAACCGCCTCTAGGGCGGCGTCCCGGTCCAGCAGCAAACCGCCGGCATCAAGCACATCCACGAGCTCGGTTATTACCGTTTTCTTGTCCCTTCCCTCCAGCGGTACCCTGACGCGGTCAGGACGCAAAATCTGTGTTAAAAGCATAGCGTTCAAAGCCAACAATACTACATATCTGACGAATTTCGTGCGAACCCTATATTATATCTACCACTGCAGTCTCGTGCAATTGCTTTCTGAAAAATTTTGTAACCGGTCAGTTATGGGCTTTGGTTTTTTTAACTTGGTGCTTGCAATTTCCTGCGCTTCTGGTTAACATACAAAGGGTTGTTTTTTGCTGTGTTTTTATATCTGCGTACAAAACCGCCGAGATTGGTGCTTAAGGGTAATTCTGCACCGGTGACAAGCCGGGCTATTGTTGTTAACACAAGGCTATTGTAGGAGAGTGTTTATGAAGGGTATTACACGTAGAGACTTTATGAAGGGTTCGGTCGCCGCCGGTGTCGCTCTGGCAGTGCCTTTTTCGCGGGCGCGAGGGGCGAATGACGATATTCGTGTGGCCTTCGCAGGTTTTCGAAGCAAGGGCGCACAGCATATCGGAGTTTTCCGCACCATTCCGGGCGTACGGGTGGTGGCGCTGTGCGACGTCGACCGAAATATTCTGGACCGCGAAGTGCAGAAGTTCAAAGAAACTAATGAGACAGTAACCGCATACACCGATGTACGCAAGGTCCTGGAGGACAAGAATATAGACGCTGTTGTGGTCGCAACGCCGAATCACTGGCACGCACTGGCTACCGTCTGGGCCTGCCAGGCAGGCAAAGATGTTTACGTTGAAAAGCCCGCGTCGCACGATATATGGGAAGGCCGCAAGATGGTCGAGGCCGCCAGAAAGTACAAGAGAATCGTGCAGGTCGGCACGCAGAACCGCTCCGACGTGGGACTGCGCGAAGCGGCGCAATACATTCAGCAGGGAAAACTCGGCAAAATCCTCTGGGCCCACGGGCTCTGGTTCAAACGCCGCCCGAGTATCGGCAGGGCAAACGGACCCCAGAAAGTCCCCGAGCATATCAATTATAACCTCTGGACGGGCCCTGCTCCGCTAAAACCGCTGCGGCGCAATAAACTGCATTACGACTGGCACTGGTTCTGGGATACCGGCAACGGTGATATGGCCAATCTCGGAGCCCACCAGCTCGATGACTGCCGATGGATACTCGGTCAATCTTCACTGCCGCGGCGTGTCATCAGTATTGGTGGACGGTTCGGCTACATCGACGACGGCCAGACGCCCAACACGCAGCTTGCCATTTTTGATTACAAGCCGGCGCCGATGTTCCTTGAAATCCGAGGCCTGCCCCGGCAAAAAGACATCCGCGCTTCCGACCACTACCGCGGAACTTCTTCGGGCAACGTCATTCAATGTGAGCAGGGATATTTTGTGGGCGGACGGGGCGGCGGCTGGGCCTACGACAATGACGGCAACAAAATCAAGCAGTTCAAAGGCGACGGCGGCGCAGGCCATCAGGCCAACTTCATCAAGGCAGTTCGCAGCCGCAAACCGGGTGACCTGAACTCCGATATTCTCGACGGTCATATCTCCGGGGCCCTCTGTCATATGGCCAACATCTCACATCGCATGGGCCGGCAATCAGCGATGGAGGAAGTAAAGGAGACAATTCAGGACCATAAGGAAGGACTCGACACTGTCGAACGAATCGAGAAGCATCTGGCGGCCAACGAGGTAGACCTCGCAAAGACGCCGATGGTCCTTGGTCCGTGGCTCAATTTTGACGCCGAGAAGGAAGAATTCGTCGGCGACTTTCCGACTCGCTGGGCCAACGAGCTCTTGCGGCGCGACTATCGAAAGCCCTTTGTCATACCGGATGAGGTCTAAGTCGCAGCGAGTTCGGTAGGTTCTTAAAACTATCAGAGGCCCACACGATATAATGTGGGCCTCTGCTGCAAACAGCCCTGCGTATTCCGACCGCCAGGGGCCATCGAACTATCGGCCTTGCACGGCCGCTTCACAAAAGAGCCAGTGGGTGGTCCCGGTTTTTAAGAGGCAGCGGCACAGGCCTGCCCATTCGATGCGACTCATAAACCGCCATAATCATCTCCAGCGCCGCCCGGCCGTCGTACATACTGCCCTTTGGCTGAGTGTCAGTCTCTATCGCACGTATCAAATCCAGTGCGATGAGACGATTGCCCAGCTCGTGGCTCTCGACGTCCTTAATGGGCTCGGCTTTTCCGAGGCCTGCGCTGGTTATCTGCTGCCACTTTGCTTTGCTTCGGCCAGGCTGCCAGGTCGGGTCCTCGATAAACCACGATGTTCTCGGCCTGTCGCCGCCCTGACCTATTGTAATAATGCCTTTGCTGCCGTAAAGCCGTAGTCCCCAGCGCTCGGAGACACCGTGCCTGGCCCGGTGTGACGAAAAATAGCCCATAGCAACTCCGCCGAAACGGTACGTTGCGTTTATCTCGTCGCCGGCGAGGGGACCATAACCCTCTATGCCCTGACGAATATGCTCTCTGGTTATGGCCTTGCCACCCTGTCGGACCTCCGCGAAACACCACTGGGCATCGCCCGCGACCAGATGCATCAAATCCATCGTATGAGTACCGAGGCACATCATGTCAAAGGCCGCACCACGTTTATCCTCTTTGCCCCGGCCCCGAAGCTCCAGCAGGTCGCCCAGTTTACCCTCAGCGATGATTTCCAATATTATTTTCATCGTGGGGCTGTACCGCCTTTGATGGGCAATTGCGAGCTTGAGGTTCTTCTTCTCGAATGCGGCTACAATTTCGTCGGCCTCGCGCAGCGTCCTGCACATCGGCTTCTCGAGAAATACGTGCGCGCCGGCCTCCGCGCACGCCAGCGCCATATCCCGATGACAATCTAACCAGCGCGGCGCCACTGAGACTATCTCCGGCCGCTCCCTGGCGAGCATCTCGCGATAATCGGCATAAGTGCTGGCGGCATTAAGTCGTTTGGCCGCTGCCGCCCGTCCCTGAGGATTTTCATCGGCAACGGCCACAACCTCGGCCTGTTCAATCTCATTCCAGACAACATCAAGACCATGACCGTAGTTGCCACGGCCCGTCCGGCCGACTACCGCGACGCGATGCCTGCGCCGCTCTGCAGAGACGCCCGCCGGCAAGGCCAGCGCGGCTGTCGCCGCGACAGAGCCTCTGACAAAATCTCTACGCGTGATACCCTTGATAGACCTATCCCTTTCGGCCCGGCCTGAGCTTATCAGTAATAAGCTCTATTTCACCTGCTCGACATAATCCTTGTACATCGCGTTGCGGTCGAGTTTGCTCTTGTCCGGCGCCGAATAAATCGCCACGCCAAAGCCAAGCTGGAGCTTTTCACCTTTCTTGACCACAACGACCTGTCGGTCCAGCCCGGCCACTTTGTTACCCCCGAAGGGGGTAGCCGCGAGAAGGCCATAGTCGCGAACATGATACCAGCTTAGCCGGAA
>JAUWKC010000231.1 GCA_030607345.1 Planctomycetota bacterium
ACCGCCTCAATTGCCAGTTCCTGAATGTCTATCGCAAAGACCTTGCCGTTCTCACCCACCAGCCTGGCAAACCTCGTCGTGTACCGGCCCGGACCGCATCCGTAATCCACCACCGTCATACCCTCGCCTATCCCGAATCGCGCGACCCGCTTATCTACATATGACCACACCGCATCGACCATCCGAAATATCGAATTCATCAACCGAAACGATGCATTCGACATCCTCTCATTTTTCCGTCTTTTTGCCCATGTCCTTACAATCACAATACCATCCTGCACAACCGGCCAAAAAACACCACAACGCTTGCGTTGACACTGCTCCGCAATGCATACGCTCGGCCTTGCTCCGAACACCGCCTGCTTCGCCCAACTCTCCCGATGTCGACCAAATCAGCTAATCAACGTCCCAACCTGCTCGCCGGCAAGGGCCTTGGCGATATTGCCTCTCTCGAAAATGTTCAGAACAACAATCGGAATGTGATTGTCCCGGCAGAGACTTATCGCCGAATGGTCCATCACCCGAAGGTTTTTCGCCAGCACGTCCTCGTATGACAGCTTCTCAAACAGTTCCGCATCCGCGTCCTCATTTGGGTCGGCGCTATACACCCCCTCAACCTTCGTCGCCTTGATGAGCAAATCCGCACCCAACTCCGCAGCCCGCAGAGCCGCGCACGTATCCGTCGTAAAAAAAGGATTGCCCGTACCCCCGGCTAATATCGCAACCCGTCCACGCTCCAAATGTCGCAGCGCCCTTCGACGGATAAAAGGCTCGCAAATCGCCGAAACCTCTATCGCACTTAAAACCCGCGTCGGCTGACCCACACGCTCCAGAGTCTCCTGAAGTGCACAGGCGTTAATTATCGTCGCCAGCATCCCCATATAATCAGCCGTATTCCGAGGTATCTTGCTCACCTCCGAAAAGTTCTCGCCGCGCAGAAAGTTCCCTGCCCCAACCACCACTGCAACTTCCGGACCATGCCTGCAAATCTCCGCTATCCGCTCCGCAATCGACTCCAGGGCCGCACCGTCTATCCCGAACACGCCGGGCTTACAAAAACTCTCACCCGAAAGTTTCAGCAGCACCCGCTTATATCTGACTTCGCCCATCGCGATACCCCGTCACCCACTTGTTATATCTGGTTTCCGACCTGTCGTTATTATTGTTCACCTCCTCGCCCCTGTCAAGCCAATCCTTGTTATTTCTCGGCATACTCAGCTCTCCAACCGTCACCACTCTCGGTCATTACGAGCTTTCCCACACACAGCCGCCCGTCTCCTGACCGGTTTTCTTGTATTCCACGAAATCCCTTATTGACAGACCCGCCTCAATAGCAGATAATCAACGCTGCTTTTTCGCGTACAATAGACCTTATTCATCGGCCCGGGTGGCGGAATAGGCAGACGCGCTAGCTTGAGGGGCTAGTGCCCTTAGGGGCGTGCTGGTTCGACTCCAGTCCCGGGCATTGCGGTGAGCAGGTTGCGACGACCGAATGGCCGGAGGTTCGCTTTGCTGTCGGTCGGTAGTTGCAATGGGGACGAGGATATCGGCAAATATCATTCACTTACATTAACAATCTTGACAGACTAATAGGGGGCTAAGTCTACCGAATGTTGGGGCGTTACTTATAAATATCACATCCCTTATCAAACGTAAAGTTTTCTCAGTAGCTCCACCAGGGTCGAACTTACAAAGCAAGGCTTTATCCGAGGCAAGAACTGCTGGTTTATGCTAAACATCACACTTTACCACCTGTTTCTCATCGCCCAGGCAATGTTCACCTCACACCGGCTTGCCGAGCTGCTGCTCTATCTCAGACAATTTCTCATCAAATAGCTCTTTAGTCTTCGCTTCCACACGTAGCCGCAGCAGCGGCTCGGTATTGCTACGTCGACAGTTGAACCACCAGTCCTTATACACCACCGCAACGCCGTCGAGCCGGTCTATCTGTGCGTCAGCGTATCTCTTGGCCATCTCTTCTATCTTGGCCTTTTTATCCTCCACCTTGAAGTTTATCTCGCCGCTGCTGTAATATCTCCGCAAAGGCTGTATCAGCTCACTGACGGGCTTGTTCGTCTCGCTGAATATGTTCAGAAGGTGCACCAAGGTAATCAACGCCGAATCAGCATAGTAGTTGTCGCGGTAATAGAAGTGACCGGAAAGCTCGCCGCCGAATATACCGTGCGAGTCACGCAGCGCCTTTTTCATAAAAGCGTGCCCCACCCGCTCTCTTCGCGGAGTGCCCCCGTGCTTAATCACTTCTTCGACAACAACCCGGCTGCTTCGCAAATCGTACACAATCGTCGACCTGGGCTCTTTCTTCAGAAAGTACGCCGCCATCAAGGCTGTCATCAGGTCACAACTGACGGTCTGGCCCCTCTCGTCAACCGTCATCAACCTGTCGCAGTCGCCGTCCAAACAGATTCCAAAGTCACACTTCTTTCTCTTCACCGCCGATTTTACCTGGGAAAGGTTCTTTTCAATCAGCGGATTCGGCTCGTGCTTGAATTTGCCCGTATGCTCGAAATTAATAGCTACAATCTCAATCGGCAGGTCACCGAAAACCGCGGGAATCATCTTGCCTGCCATCCCGTTGGATGCGTCAACGGCAATTTTCAGCTTCCTTATATTCGGTTTCAGAAATTTGAGCACGTGCCTTTTATACTCCTCGGTCAAATCCTGCTGTCGAACCTTCCCGGTGACATTACCCTTGGTATGCACCAGGGCCGTTGCGATGTGTTGTATTTCCTTCAGGCCCGTGTCGACCCCGACTGGCCTGGCCTCCAGACCGGATATCTTAAAACCATTGTATTTTGCGGGATTATGGCTTGCCGTCACCTGGATGCCGCCGCAGGTGCCGAGATGATTTATCGCAAAATATATCTGCGGCGTATCAATCATTCCAATATCGATAACATCGACGCCGGTTGCGTTCATTCCTTTCATAAGCGCCCCGGCCAGCGCCTCACTGTGTATTCTCATATCACGACTCACGCACACAGACTGGGCATTGGCCTGGCCTCGCTCGTAGCCGCGAAGAAGCGACGGCAAAAACCGCGCCGCGGCATACCCTATTTTCCACGCCGCCTCTTCGTCAACCTGGTCCGGATAGACGCCGCGGATGTCGTATGCCTTGAAAATTGACGTATCCATATTACAGCCTCGCTAAATCCTGCCAAAAACTCACCTGCCTTTGTCAGGCCCGGCAATCACCACAGCCTGCCGCGGATACTATACAGCCGCCGCGCAGGACTTGTCAACACCGAAGCCTCGCCGGCTTGGACATCCCAGAAAGTCCCATAATACACTTGACATTTGTGGCTTAATGCTGTAGTCTTTAGAGTTGGATGGACTGTGCTGGGAGCCCCCTTTGCCGCTGGTAGTTGGTTCCCACCCGCAAAGAATGTGGTTTTTCTGCGGTTCGAACATTGCGTCTTGCCGGCGCCGCACAAAAGCAGCTCGGGCAAGCAACCATGTTTTGCCGTTGAAAACGTTTTTTCGAGTGAGGTGTACCATGCTTAGTAAATTGACCTTTCTGCTTTCGGTTACTTTAGCGTTGACGACTTTCTCAACTTCGGCGCAGGCAAAGGCTTCGGCCCCGGACCCTCCTGACGGCGGCAGTGCGGGTGCGGACGTCGTGCTTGGATGGACGGCGG
>JAUWKC010000204.1 GCA_030607345.1 Planctomycetota bacterium
AAATATATGGCGTGCTGAAACAAACCGAAGCTGCCGTTAGTGAAAAGTATCCACACATAGAGTCTGTTCTCCCGGAAGATATAGCGTTCGTCCACAGCGAGGACCTGGCGGCGAAGTATCCTGAACTGCATCCGCGAGAAAGAGAAAACGAAGCGGCAAAGGAATATGGGGCTGTATTTGTAATAGGCATAGGCGCCGAGCTTGCCGACGGTAAAGTTCACGACGGCAGGGCGCCTGATTATGATGACTGGACCACGCCGACCGGTAACGGCAAAATGGGGCTTAACGGCGACATAATACTGTGGTATCCGTTGTTGAACTGCGCCTTCGAGATAAGCTCGATGGGCATCAGGGTCGATGCCCGGAGCCTGGTAAGACAGCTCGAAATCAGAGGTGTGCCGGAGCGCAAAGACCTGCAGTGGCACAAGAGACTGTTGAACGGCGAGATGCCTTTGAGTGTTGGCGGCGGCATCGGCCAGTCGCGGCTGTGCATGTTCTTCTTGAGAAAGATGCATATCGGCGAAGTGCAGGCCAGCGTCTGGCCCGAAGAAATTCTGGAAAAGTGCAGGCAGGCAGGGGTCAGGCTCTTGTAGAATTGGTCTCCGGCAAAACCCCTATAGCCGACGAAGAAGCAATGATAGACAAGGGACGCCCGGTGCGAAATGAACCGGTTGGGCGGGACCTGGACGCGGTTAATAGTTGCTCTCTGTAAAGTTGTGCACTTTCGGAAAGGGGTCGGTAAAATGAGACTGCATACAATGGCGTTCGCTTTGAGCTGTGCTTTAGTGTGGGGACTTGGACTTTTTGCCCTGACCTGGTGGATTATTGCCTTTGAAGGTTCCTCGGATACACCTACGATGATAGGCAGAATTTACAGGGGCTATTCAATTACGCCTGCCGGAAGCCTGATAGGATTGGCATGGGCGCTTGTGGACGGCTTTTTCGGCGGGTTGGTATTTGCGTGGCTCTATAACTTGCTGCTGGGCAAAAAAGCAATAAAACGCCAGGCCTAACCGAGTAACCGGACGCCTGTCTGTAACCGACGGGCTGTAGACCTATCGGTATTGCCTGAGATGCCGCAGGGACTCAAAACGCTATCGCTATGAACAGCAGCAGTACACTTATGACCATTGCCGTGAAGGTGATTTTCAGCCATTTTGTGTATCTTGCATAGTCCGGATGCAGGTGTTCGAACTCATGGTAATAATCGTCAAGGTCGGAACCCTCTTTGGGGCGAAGACGGATTCGCACGTACAGATGGGCCGCAAAGGATATTAACAACGAAGGCCCGGCAATTATAAGAAGAATAGTGTTCATAGCTTTCTGCTTGTCTTATAATAACAGATGGACGTTAGGCGGCAAGCCACTATTTGGGCAAATTCTAACGCCGCCGAGATTTTGGAGTGGTTTTGCGGCGGCGCGTATGTATATTGTGCTTTTGATGGGACGGCTGTTCTTGAGGGCTTCCGTTTAAGGCGAAACCGAGAACATTTGGGAGAACAAAAAATGAAGCATGTACGAAATGTAAGCTTATGTTGTCTGATGATGATTCTTCTGTTCGGATTGTTGGGCTGCGGCAAAAAGGCCGACGAAAACAGGCCGATAGCCGAAGTCAAGGCCGAAGCTGAAAAGATGAATGCCGCAGAGCTTAGAGAAATGGCGTTGACGTACAAAGAAGCTGTCACAGGCAAGAAAGCAGAAGTTGACAAGCTCATGGGACAGTTCAAGGACATCCCCATCGCCGAAAAGCTGGGCGCAGAGGCGAAGAAACTCCAGGCCGAGATGAAGAGCCTCAATGATTCAATTGCAGCCCTTCAACAGCGGTTCCAGATTTACTACAACAAGCTCAAGGAAAAAGGCGGTGACTTGTCGGGCCTGGAAACCTGAGGACCTGCACCGTTGTTATACCCTTTGCTGGTGGGGCCTTACGCAACGACAATGCTCTCACGAACCCTACCAGTGTGCCGCCTGCGAGCAGGAGATAAACACGCAAGCAGCAGGTACGTGTTGTATCTCTTCGAGGATAGTTGATTATTGGGACGTCTATTTCGATATCACAGCAAAGGTGAAGCTTGCCCTTGATAAAAGTGGCATCACAATTCCGTTCCCACAGCAGGATGTTCACATTAAGGGTGGTGCCGCTAAGGCAGTTTAGCAAAAGAAGAAATTGTAGGCCTGTTTGAGTCTTGGGATTTGAATTGGAAAGGGTAGTAGGATGCGCTTTGTAGTGACAATTCTTTTGACGGCAGCGGCTTTGCCGAGTTTGCTTTCGGCAGATGAAGTCTATTTCAAAAATGGCGATAAATTGACCGGTAAGATTCAAAAACTGGTCGATGGAAAGATGGTGCTGAAGTCCAAGGTAGCCGGCGATGTAACCATAGACCTATCCAACATCCGAACGTTCAGCACCGATGAACCGGTCGAAGTTCATCTAAGCGATGAGACGGCCTTCAACCAGAGGATTGTAAAGTCTGCCCCCGGCAGCTTCGCAATCGAGGGTGACCAGACGCTGGCTTCGCAGGCGTTCGTGCTTTCGGTGATTTCGTCCATCAACCCGCCCGAAAAGCCCAAGCCGAAGTGGGAGGGAGATATATCGGCGGGGTATACTTCCACCCACGGCAACACAAAGACCGAATTGGTCAACGGCAGTTTCAATCTCAGCAAACGCACAGAGAAGGACCGCACTTTGCTTAGCGGCGATTACACCCGGGGCGAACAGAAGGACCCCGACACAGGACAAGAGAGGAAAACGGAAGACTGGTGGAGGACAATGGCCAAGTATGATTATTTCTTCAGGGAGAAACTTTATGGCTACGTTGATGGCCGGTATCAGAAAGACAGCATTGCCGAACTCGACCGCAGGGTGATAGTGGGCGGTGGGTGTGGTTACCAGTGGGTCGAATCCGACCTAACGAATTTTTCGACAGAGGTTGGTCTTGCCTCTCGTTACGAGAAGTATGACAATGACACGGAAAGCAACAGTGAGGCTTCAGCCCAGCTTGGATACCATTTTGACAGGACAGTGGCTGGGAGTGTCAAGTTCATAAATGACCTGACGTACTATCCGAGCATGGAGCAGTCTTCGGACTATTTTCTTACTACGACCGGTGAGCTGCGTGCCCACTTCACCGAGAGGCTGTTTACGAATTTCAAAGTCATATTCAACTATGACGCTACCCCCGCTGAGGGCCAAGGCAGCACCGACACGAAATATATTTTCGGCGTGGGCATGAGCTTTTAGTATAATGGGTTTGCTCCCGCAAGACGTGGGTATCGGACAACGATTGCAGAGTAAAGAATTTTTGAAAGGGCAGTGAGATGAAAAAAATACTCAAGATTTTGCGCGTCGTTTTGGCGGTGGTGGTAGTCCTTATAATTGTTGCGGTCGTACTGGTTTATCTTTTTGCAGGCCGCGCCCTGAAAATTGGTATTGAATCTGCAGGAACCAAAGCACTGGACGTTAACGTCAGCCTCCGGGATGTGGACCTGTCGCTCATTGGCGGCAAGGTCAGGCTTGAAGACCTCGTTATAGATAATCCGCCGGGCTATCAACACGAAAGACTCCTTCAATTAGACGACGCGCGCGTGCAGGTGGATATGCGTTCTCTTTTGACTGATACGGTCAATATCAGGGACATTCGGCTTGATGGCATGGTCGTAGTACTCGAACAGAGAGGCATTTCCAACAACAATCTTCAGGATGTCCTCGCCAAGCTTAAGTCCAAGGAAAAACCTGAATCCGAGCCGTCCGGGAAAAAGCTGCACATAGACAACCTCGAAATATCGAATGTGACGGTCAAGGTAAAGCTTATTCCGATTCCCGGCAAGGTAGATACCGTAACATTGAAACTAAAACCAATCAAGATGACTAACCTCGGCGGCGATAACAAGCTCGACACCGTGGCTCTAATCAGCAAGATTCTGGTTGCTATAGCCGGCGGTATTGCTGAACAGGGCGTTGGTTTGATACCGGATGGCATTCTAAACCCGCTAAAGGACCAGTTGCAGAAC
>JAUWKC010000200.1 GCA_030607345.1 Planctomycetota bacterium
CAAAGGTCGAGGATTTGTTCACCGGATTATCAACTACTGGGCGGTACTGACGCTGGGTCCTCTGCTGGCGGCGGTGGGGATATACGTGACGACGAAATATGTCAGCTTTGGCCATATTCAGGGTGCGGGTGTCAGCGAGGTTGTTCGGGTTGGTTTATCATTTCTGGTGGCGGCGCTGGTATTGTTTCTTCTTTACTTTGTTTTGCCGAACACGAGGGTTCAAACGAAGGCAGCGGTCTGGGGCGCGGTGATTGGCGCGGTGGTGTGGGTGGCGGCGAAGAACATCTACGGGTACTCCGTGACTGAATTGGGTCTTTACCGGACGGTTTACGGGGTGCTGGCGTTGATTCCGGTGACGGTGCTCTGGATTTATATAACGTGGCTGATTGTTCTTTTCGGTTTGCAGGTGACGTTCACGACGCAGCACCTTACGAGCCTGGATGCCGGAGAGATGACGACGGCGAAGCAAAGGGAGGAGCATTTCATAGCGAATGATGTTACGGTGATAAATATTGTGCGTGAGATTGCGGGGGCGTTTGCGCGGAACGAGGGGCCGGTTTGCGCCGAAACGATATGCGGCAAGCTGGATTTGCCGGGTGAGTTCGGTGAGAAGATATTTGACCACCTGGTGAAGTACGGGCTGATAGCAAAGACGTCAGAGCCGACGGTGGGATATATTCCGGCGAAGGACCCTGCGAATATTCGGCTGAGTGACATTTCAGCGGTCGTGTCGTCGGCTGGTTTTGCACAGGGCTCGGTGGATGAGCCTGGAAGCATCGAGCGGATAGCGCGCTCTCAGCGGGAGCTTCTGGGCAGATACAGCCTGAAGCAGGTCCTCGAAGACGAGCAAGCGAGCAGTTCGAGCGGTAGAGCGTCAACAGAAGCGGGTCCACGCTCGGCATAAAGTTATGAACAGACGTGAGTTTATTAAGAAGAGCGGTTACGGGGCGGCGGCATTTGCTTTTGCAGGTTCCGGGGGCGTCGGTTCGCTGTCGGGGGCTGGTTTGTCAAAGCCAATAAGATGGTCTATCAAGCGGAAGAAATGTGAACCGCTTGGGCCTCTGGATTTGGTTGTCCAGTTGGATGCTGGTCAACAGTGGGCTAATGCAAGCCTGATAAGTAACGGGACGGTGGAGCCTCCGAACGGCGGAAGCGGCGGGCGTACGATGCGTTCTGCGTGTATGCCGGCGGAATCGTGCGCGCATTATTATGCGATGACGGGCGATGAGCGGACACTTAGAGCACTGAAGGCGGCTGCGGCGACGTTTCGCGAATATCGTCACAAGGCGCGGGCGCATCGGGTTGCGTACGGTGGTATTACCAAGCCGGTGAAGCTCGATTTCGACCCTCGGCCGGAAGACAAGCCGACGATTGAATATGAGATGATTTCGTGTCAACGTGGGGCGGAATATGCGGGGGATGCGGGCGGCGGCTCACGTGCTGCGTGATGAGCGGCTTCTATCCGAGGTGGCAGAGGAGCTGAACTGGTGGATAGATAATCCCCTGTGTTTCAATCGAGAGAAGCATTTTTTTGATGCGCGGATTTTTTTGGATGAGAAGGGCAAGACGATTGGTTCGGAGAAGCGGTATACGATGAATATGGGTGGTTCCCTGGCCTGTGCGATGTGGCTGGTGGGCGAGGACCTTGGCGACGCTCGGCTGAAGGAATACGCCGAAGACCAGATAATAAACGGGATTGCTCCTTATCAGGATGAGGTGGGTTATTTTCCTTACAACACGACGCACAAATATAAGCTGGTGGACGGTATTGCTCTGGATTCGAATTACTACCACGCACTGACGCTTGCGGTGCTAAGTCCGCTGCTGGCGTATGAGTACTGGCGGCAGAAGAAGAAGTTTGTTGATATGATGCGGCGAGGTGCGGCGTACCTGCGGAGACTGAGCACGGATGTTGGAGTGATGAAACATCCGGGGCATATCGATGTTATTCGTCGTGGTGAGCTGAATTTTTGTCCGAAGGCTCCGTTTGGGCTTACGGCGGATTCGGCCTTGATTCATACTCGGATATACAAGTACTTAGGGGACAAGGAAGCGTTCGAGCAGGCGGCGAAGAACCTGCGCTGGATGCACTGGAATGCGCCGGCGTGTATCGCGTTTCTGGCAACGGACTCGCACTACGGGCTGTCGGATATTGCGAGTGAGTGGGGCTTTAGTCATTGTTTCCGGCAGATAATGCTGACGGCGTGGGAAGGGATGCATCTGAAGCAGAAAGGGGTTCGTGACGTTGAGGCGGTGTTTGTCGGTTGAGCCGATGGGCTGAGGGGCTGAGTTTGCGAGCCTTACCTTGAGGGACTTTTGGGGGATGTCACCTGGTCAAGGTGCGAGGGTCGAGTCTGCGATAGAGTTTGTCCTGCCAGGCGGCCGGATTTTCGATTTTGCCTTTTTGCGGGAGCCAGACAATCTGTGAGGATTTTTTTCGATTGGCCAGGACGTAAAAAGGTATGGCGGTAAAGGTTCTGTTGTCTGCGGACTTTCCTTTTATAACGGTGACACCGCCTAGGAATTCCGGGCGGTATTCCATTTCAAAGTGAGGTTCTGCGGGCAGCGTGAGGTCCAACTTGCCGCTGTTATCAAGGGCTTCGAGGCCGTAGACAATGGGACCTCGCTGGATGGCGACCAGGCCTGTGTCGGCCTTTACGTTGGGGTGGGCTTCGATGCGCTCGACGGGCATAGCGAGGTCCAGTTCGAGGGTATCATTTTCCTGCCATTGTCGCTTGATGGTGACATAGCCTTGGCGCAAAGCGAATTGTTTGAACTCAGCACCGTTGAGCCTTAGTTGGGCCTTTCGGCACCAGCCTGGGATTCTGAGGTTTATTGAAAGATTGGTTTGGGTCTCCGGATTGACAATAATCCTTACTTTTCCATCCCAGGGATAGTCGGTTTGTTGGATTATAGTAACGGTATTTTCGGGCAGGGCGATATCGGTTTCTCCGGCGGCGTAGAGGTTGACGTAAATGCTGCCGGCGTCATAGGTGTAGATGTATTTGCCGAGCTTTAAGACGGTTCTGGAGAGTGTGGGCGGGCAACAGCACCAGTTATTGCCGCGTGGATGATTGGCGTCGTGCGGCGGGTTTCTGTAGTAGAAGGATTTTCCGTCGAGTGCGATTCCGTGGAGGACGGCGTTGTAGAGGACTCGTTCGAGGACATCGGCGGAGCGGGCGTCGGCATTTAGCATAAGCATTCTGTGTGCGAAGTCGGCCAGGCCGCAGGCGGCGCAGGATTCGCAATACCCGTCGTTGGGAAGTACGTAGTCGTCGGCGAATGCTTCCTGTTTTCTTGATGACCCGATGCCGCCGGTGATGTACATTTTTCTTTTTGTGGCACTTTGCCATAATCTTTCGGCTGCGTGGATGAAGTCGGGGTCGGCTGTTTCGAGGGCTACGTCTGCAACTGCGGTTGCGAAGAAGACGGCGCGTACGGCGTGTCCTTTGATTTCGTTCTGCCGGCGTATTGGAAGGTGGTCCTGAAAATATTGACAGGGAAATCGAGGGCAGTCTTTTTGTGGGTTTTGCCCCCTTCGCTCGATAAAGGTTTTTGCCAGTTCGAGGTAGCGTTTTTCGCCGGTTGCGCGGTAGAGCCGGACCAGCGCCAGCTCTATCTCGGCGTGGCCGGGGAAACCGGGATTGTCTTGCTCAATGAAATACCTATAGGCCTGGTCGGCGGATTTTCGGGCGACATCGAGGAGTGTTGTCTTGCCGGTTGCGTGGTAGTGCGCGACGGCAGCTTCGTAGAGATGGCCCGCGACGTATCCGTCGTGCTGATGGTAGAGATTTGCCCAGGGTGTGAGGTTGTTGAGCAGGACGTGAGCGTGGATATAGCCGTCGGGGCGCTGGGCGGCGGCGAGGAGGGAGATGACCTGGTCGAGTTGTTTTTCGAGTTCGACGTCGGGTTTGACGGCGAGGGAATATGCTATTGTTTCGATGAACTTGTGTAGGTTGGCTTCTGTCCAGAGGCCGGTTTTGCCGGGCTGGTCGCTGAGGCCTGCGAGTTTTTTGAGGGCCTTTATGTTGCCGTTGATGTAATGCCAGGAATGCGGGATGGTGTTTTTTCGGCAGATGGTAAGCCTGGGCGTCCAGAA
>JAUWKC010000150.1 GCA_030607345.1 Planctomycetota bacterium
CAGGCAGTACGAAAGTCTCATCGCTAAAATGCCGAATAATACGATTGTTCTGAACAATTTGGCTTATTTGCTGGCCGAGAACAACGAGAAGTTACCGCAGGCTCTTGAGTATGCCGGGCGCGCCTATGAAGTGGTGCCGAACAATGCCGGCGTTATGGATACTTATGGTTATACCTTGTATAAAAACGGAAAGTATGCCGAATCCGACCGTCTCTTGCAGGCCGCCGTGCAGCAGTACGAGCAGAGCAAGACTTCGGCGCCGGCTGAGGTGTACGAGCATTTAGGTATGGCAAAGGAGAAACTTGGTGCAAAGACCGAGGCACTTGACGCATATAAGCAGGCCCTCGAACAGGGGGCGGCCGAGTTGTCCGAGCCGGTGAAGAAACGCATAGACGCCGCGATTGAACGCCTTAAGCGCCAGGGCATTACGCAGAATTAAGAGTTGAGCCCTTTAGCTTTTATATGCAACGGTACTTGAAATGATGGAACAGAAACAAAGGGTTGTAAACAGGTTGGTCGGGCCGCCGGCATCGGGACCGGGAGGTGCTTCGGCCACACTGACGCCTAAGGAAGTCTTCGGTATTATCCGCCGGCATGTGTGGCTTGTCATTCTCATGACCGTAGCCGGTATCATCGCAGGTGGTGCAGCCTGGTACCTTTTGCTGAGGTATCTTCCAAAGTACAGGGCCTATACCTATCTTGAAGTCCTTTCCCCTGTTGATACCGACCCTATGCTTATTACTGTGCCTTTTGTTCAGAAGGACATCCAATACAGTTATCGTTCTTCTATCGCAGCACTTATAAACCAGCAAAGCAGTCTGCAAAACCTGCTCGGACTTGACACCATTCAGGATACTGAGTGGTTCAAACAGTTTGCCAAATACGACGAACAGGGAAAAATTGCAAACAGGGACCGCTGTATCAAAAAAGCGTTTGAGGATTTGGAGGACAATTTCAGGGCCTATCCCGAGAGAGACCGCGAGTTCGTGTCGCTGTCGATGACCTGCGGCAGCAGGAAGGAATCGGCGCAGATAGTCAACGAGATGATGAATTTGTTCATCGTCAAGCACGGACGAACAAAAAAAGGTGAGATTACAACGAAACTGGCTAATCTTCAATCGCAGCACGATAAGGTTCAGGCAAATTTGCGAGCAGCAGAAGATGCGATGAAAGATGTCCGTGACGCCACCAAGCTGACGGACCTTGAGCAGATTGGAGGCCGTTATTTCCAGCATACGATTACGTTGAAGTTGAATAATCTGGAAATCGAACGGGACCGCCTGTTTTTGCAAATCAGGCAACTGCAGGCCGCCATAGGAGAGCTTACAGAACTGGCCACCGGTCCGGTTGGCGTGCAGATAGAGCACCAAATAGAAACCGACCCTGTTCTGGTTGCCCTTGCACAGCAGCTTGCCCTTCAGGAGTCGGTTCTGGCGGGCAGACTGTCAAAGTTTGGCGACAACCACAGGGAGATTCGCCAGATAAAGCAGTTCATAGAGGAGGTCAGGCGGGAAAGGCAAGCCCGTAAGGCTATGATAGGCGACCAGGTCCGGCAGGCACAGGTCCGCAATGCTCAGGACCAGTTGGTGGTTATGCAGGAACAGATGAAAGAGCTCCAGCGGATGCGACAAGAGGCCGAGGCCAAACAAAAGGAGCTTGATGCAGCACGAATCCAATATGCACAGCGTCTAAAAATAAGGGATGAAAGACAACTGATGCTCGATGCAATCAAGGAAAATATACAGAAGCTCCAGATAATGCACGACGCCCCGGAGACCACAAAGGTTCGTGCAGTGGGCCTGGCTGAGCAACCGCTGACCGTCAGCTCTCCTAGGTGGGAGTTCTATTTCCCGGGCGGAACAATGTTAGGCTTGATATTCGGTGTGGGCCTTGCCTTCCTTATCGAGTTGCTTAACGACCTTGTCAGGACGCCGAGAGATGTTGGCAGATACCTGCATATACCACTTCTTGGCGTTATTCCCGATGCGGCCGAAGATGCTCAGGTGCGAGATGTCGATATGTACCATGTTGTTCGCCAGGCGCCTTATTCCATTATAAGCGAGTCGTACAGGCGTTTCCGTACTAACCTCAGGCTCTCCGGTTCGGCAGACGGTAACAGGGTGTTGCTTGTCACCAGCGCTATGCCCGCCGACGGCAAGAGTTCCGTGGCCGTGAATCTTAGTGCGACTTTGGTGGCACAGAACAAGAAAGTTCTGCTCATAGACGCCAACTTCAGACGACCGAAGCTGCAAATGCTGTTTCCGAAGGCCGAACAGGCCGACTCGGAAGTCGCCCGGTCGGAATCCGGCTTGAGCTCCTTGCTCACGGGAATGTGCAGCTACGATGATGCCAGAAGGACCGGCGTTATTGACGGGCTTGACATTATTGAGTCCGGGCCGCTGCCGCCCAATCCTGCTGAGCTGCTCAGCAGTTATCGAATGGAACAGCTTGTCGCGGACCTACGCAAGAGTTACGATTATATTATAATCGACACTTCGCCTCTGCTGCTTGTCAGCGACGCGAAAGTGCTGGCGAGAATTGTTGACGGCACCATCCTCGTATTTAGTGCCGAGACCACGAGGAGAGGCGTCGCCCAGAGAACCATTAGAGAGTTGAAAGAGGTCAACGCGACAATAGTCGGCTGCGTGCTCTTTGCAGTAAGGGCTATGAAGGGCGGTTATTTCAGAGAGCAGTATAAGACTTATCGGCAATATCAGGGATTGCAGCTTGCTCACTCGCAGTGATTAGCCCCGGCGTCCGGCTTAATCCGGCAGATTTTTGTGAAAGGTTTTTCTTCATGGATAGGTTCTTAGTCACCGGCGGAGCCGGTTTCATCGGGTCGAATATCTGCAGAAAACTTGTCTCGCAAGGCTGTTTTGTACGAGTTGTTGATAACCTCCTGACGGGCAAAAAAAGTAATCTTGCTCCTGTCATTGACAATATCGAGTTCATCGAGGCCGATATGGGCGATGAGCACGTCGCACGTTCGGCTATGGACAGTATCGATGTCGTTCTCCACCAGGGCGCACTGCCCTCCGTACCGCGCAGCGTCGATGAGCCGGAACTTACACACAAACATTGTGTTGATGCGACTTTTACCCTTCTTCTGGCGGCCCGTGACGCCGGCGTGAAACGTTTTGTCTATGCGGCAAGTTCGTCGGCTTATGGCGACACGCCGACCCTGCCAAAGGTTGAGACGATGCCGCCCCGCCCCCTTTCGCCCTACGCCGTCGGTAAGCTCGTTGGCGAATACTACTGCTCGGTTTTTTGCGAGGTGTTTGGTCTTGAAACTATCTCGCTGCGATATTTTAATGTCTTTGGGCCTTGTCAGGACCCGACGAGTCAGTACGCCGCCGCCATACCCGCGTTCGTGATGGCTATCTTAAATGATAAGCCGCCTACTGTTTTCGGCGACGGTGAGCAGAGCCGCGATTTCACCTACGTTGACAGTGTGGTCGAGGCAAATCTGCTTGCTGCGCGTGCCGAGCACACAGCAGGCGAGGTGGTCAATATCGCCTGCGGAGAGGCTATAACCGTAAATGACGTCATTGAAATGGTCAACGCAATCCTCGGCAGGAACGTTAAGCCCGTGTATACCGACCCCCGGCTGGGTGACGTAAAGCACTCACTTGCCGATATCACCAGGGCCGGACAATTGCTCGGCTACGAACCCGTGATTTCATTCAAACAGGGCTTGGCCCTTGCCATAGACTGGTACCGTGACAATCTTCTTTGACGCGCCTGCCCGCACCGGGCAGTTGGACCGCGCAATACGTAATACTAATACAAACAGAATTGTCTTGCTCCCGGCGTTTTCGCCCTTGCTAACCGCAAAGATTCAGCGTTTTCCTTTCGAGAGACTCGGTTCATTGCAGCTTTTCCATAGCCGCGATAAGTTCCCGGAAGAACTCGAATTTTGCAATCAAAATCACGGGGACCGTCACCAGCATGCACTGGTTTCGCCTGCCCCGCAAAGGCAAGCTTTGGCTGTTCAGCTTGCCTTTCAGACCGCCGGGGCATATAATTGCGACACGAGACTCTGAGCCGGCGCAGCTATTATTCAGCCGGAATTAATTGTACGTTATTTGAGGGCTTGAACATGACAGACGAGTTTATGTCGGAAGATTTTCTGCTGCACAATAAAACAGCCAGGACCCTTTATCACGAGTACGCTGCGAAGATGCCCATCTACGACTACCACTGTCACCTGCCGGCTGACAAGATAGCGTCCGACCACAGGTTCGACAACCTTACCCAGATATGGCTTTACGGCGACCATTACAAATGGCGTGCGATGCGCGCCAACGGCATTGACGAGCGCTACTGCACCGGCGATGCCGACGACTACGAAAAATTTCAGAAGTGGGCCCAGACGGTGCCTTACTGCCTCGGAAATCCGCTCTACCACTGGACCCACATGGAGCTCAATAACCCCTTCGGAATAAAGAACAAGTTGCTCAATCCCGATACTGCAAAGCAAATCTATCAAACGTGCAGCGAGATGCTGAAAATGCCCGAGTTCAGCGTCCGCAATATCCTTCGCAAAATGAACGTCAAGGTTGTTTGCACGACGGAGGGCCCGCTTGATTCGCTCGAAGCCCACAAAAAGATTCGCCAGGATGGCTTCGAAGTCAAAGTTCATGCGGCTTTTCGACCTGATAAGGCCCTCGCTGTCGAGGATATTGCAGCGCTGAATAGCTGGATTGACAGCCTCGAAGAACTCTGCGATATGGAAATAGCGGACCTGGGTACTTTTATGGAAGCTCTTCGAAAACGGCATAGCTATTTCCATGAAAACGGCTGCCGACTCTCGGATTACGGTCTCGAGACGGCATACGCCGAAGATTACACCGAAAGTGAAATTAAGGGGATTTTCAAAAAAGTAAGAGAGGCTAAACAATTGAATGCCGCCGAGCGTCTCAAGTTCAAATCGGCTATGCTCTTTGAGCTGGTTTTGATGGACGCCGAGGCCGGCTGGG
>JAUWKC010000116.1 GCA_030607345.1 Planctomycetota bacterium
CATTCAAGCAGGTGAGCTTGTTGAGATTTGCCCTAATTCAATTAGAATCCGTAAAAGGCTGTTAAAAGAAACCGATAGACGGCGTCAAAGGCGCAAAACCGGTCAGTAATATACGAGATGGACACGAAATATATACGAAATTTTTCGATTATAGCACATATTGACCACGGCAAGAGCACGCTGGCCGACCGTATGCTCGAGTTAACCGGCATTTGCGGCATGAGGAAGTTCTGATTGGGCGGTAGGCGTGGACCTGGAAAGCCAACGGTCGGATTCGAACCGACAACCCCTGGTTTACAAAACCAGAGCTCTACCGTTGAGCTACGTTGGCAGCAGACAAAGAATAATAGAAATACCCGCCCAGGTCAATTATCAAAGAGCAAAACCGGCCTTCTGTAGTGTGTCCAAAGGGCGATTTGTGCAGATGGAAGGTATTTGCCCGGCTTGTTCTTTTTTGGTTACTGCTTCCCAAAAACCCGCATTTTGGGGCACAGGCAGGCCTTTGTGCATACAGCGGGCCAAAACCGGTAATCGAGTATCTGCGGGCTTGACAGGGACGGCGGCAGCGACTATAATAGAGTATGCTTGAGAGCAGTTTTTATCAGTTGGAATCCTGCCGGGCGCGGCAGGGTTGAAATTATGTTAGGGAAAAAAATGAAGAATGGTGAAAAAGGAAAAAGTTTTGCCTTGTGCTTTTTTGCCTTGGTGCCTGTTTTGTGTGCCTTGCTTTTCTCAGTCAATGGCTGCAGATACCCGGTAAAGGCGTGTGATTTCGTGGATGACGCGGTTGAAAACGTAGCCTTCGCCGGTACTGGCGAGGAGTTTGCGCTGCCCGGTGAAACTGAAGCGGAGCGCCGCAGGAAATGGGCTCGCATCAAGCGTATTAGTCGGCAAGAGCTCATGTCGGATATCGACACGGTCCTGCTGACCGATAAACCAAGCAAACTCTCCGGCATGAGGGTACCCTGATATTTCGCGCCATAGCAGCTTTGGCGTAGCGGCTCCGAGTCCGTGCTGAGCGTCGTATTTTGTCCGCAACCAAAAGGGATTTGACTTGTGGAAGTACTTCTCGATTACCTTCGCCGAGTGGCGATGAACCCCTGGTGGGTTGTTGCCATTGAACTGTCCCTTATCGGCCTGGTTGTGTACTGGGCCGTTGACTTCCTTGAAGGCACACGAGGTGAGAGGTTATTCCGCGGCGTGATATTCATTCTCGTCGTCGGCTTTATCGTCCTGAAGCTGATTGTCGGGCGGTTCGGCTTCGAGCGATTGCAGTATCTCTATAATGGTTTCCTGATATTCGTGCTCATCATCGCCGTTGCCGGCTTTCAACCCGAGATTCGCAGAGCGCTGATAAGGATAGGCCAGCCCAGGTTTCTTACCAAGACCTCTCAACAGTTGGCCAGGACGGCCGAGGAGATAGTCACCGCGCTATGCGAGCTCTCGTCAACCAGGACCGGGGCCATTATCGTCATTGAGCAACGGGTGGCGCTGGGCGAGTTTATAGAGACAGGCATCGGCCTTAACGCCCAGGTGAGCGCAGAACTGCTCAAGACTCTCTTTCACGAGGGCACGCCTCTTCACGATATGGCCGTTGTAATAAGAAACGACCGAATAGTTGCCGCGCGGGTACAGTTGCCTCTGGCCGAGGCCGGCAGCGTCAACGGCGTGGAACTTGGCTCTCGCCACCGCGCCGCAATAGGTATAACTGCAGGCTCCGACGCGACGTGCCTTGTGGTCAGCGAAGAAACCGGCACTATCTCGTTGGCCTACGATGGAAAGTTGCGAAGGGGTCTGAGTGAATCCGAGTTGAGAAAGTACCTGACCAGCACTCTGGGCGAAACGGCCAGACCCATGATGGCGGGGATTTTCGGGTGGTTGGGCGGCTCTTTCAGAAAAGGAACAGAAACAGCCAAACAAAAAGGCTCCGGCACGTAACTGAGTTTTGAGTTGCTTGTTCTTAACTGAAGACTAAAAAGTGCGATTTAAATACGTACTCATTGACTAATGTCAGGAAAAATAAAAATCGGGAAGTTGTTAGCTGTCATATTTTTGACGGTCTTGATATGGGTCTGGGCGGACCTGGCCAAGACCGAGCAGTTTACCGTTCCACATGCGAGAATAACCGTGCTTGAGTCTGCAGAACCGGGCCTGTGGGTCAGCTTTGCCGGGGGGCGGTCGACATCCATCGAGGATATCGTGGTCAAAGGCGCCTCCTCAAGGATCGATAAGCTCAGAAGAAGACTTAAACCCGTGCCAAGGCTTGATTTTGACCTTGACCCGGCACAAGAGCATATGGACGAGCCCGGCAGCCATACGTTCCTTATGAAACCCTTTTTGAATAAACAGATGAAGCAGAACGGGCTCAAAGTTGAATCCTGCAAGCCCGAGAAGATTACCGTGCTCGTCAGCAGACTTGAAAGAAAAATGCTTGAGGTAGAATGCTTTGACGAGAATCAGAATCCCGTAGCCGCAAGCATTAACCCTACCCAAGTCTTCGTATCTATCCCCGAAGGCACCCAAGGTATAGCCAGGGTCCAATTGAACGCTACTGAATTGAGGCAGGCAAAGGCGTCAGCAATCAAAAAACGTCCTTTTTTTCGACTGCCCGCCGGAGAAAGAATACCGGCTGAGAGTATGGTTGAAGTGACGATGCCGCTAAGTCTGTTGAAGCCGGAGACGATTAAGCCACGAGTGGGGCTGGTGCTGGGCGTCAACATCCAGGGGAAATACAGGGTCCAGGTCGATAACCTGCTCAATGTCCTCAGCAGGGTAAGCATCAAGGCCACCGGCGCAGCCAAAAGGGCGTACGAAAGCATGACTTACCATGTTCTGCTCGAGATTTACGATGATGACATCAAGGCCACCGACCCGCAGATACGACGCCCCCTGAAATATAATTTTCCGGCGGATTCTCTCGGTAAGGGTGAAATCCAGCTCAATCAACAGCCGGTGGAGGCTATTTTCAAGCTGATACCTCTGCCTGCCGCAGAAGAACCGACCGGCGGGTAACCGTGAAAAACGCGATTACCGCTTCAACTGCCATCCACAAGGCAAGAACAAATATCCCCGCGCCTATCACCACTAACAGCCAGTTCTTATCTCCGACGAACAGCATCTCGTTTTTGACCATTGCCCAGTTTGTGATGACCAGCATAATCAGGCATGGCACGGCCGTAACCACAAACTTCAGGCCTCCCTTTCGTTTGAGGTAGAGTGTCACCACCAGAAGAGCGAGCGCCGCCAGCAGTTGATTCACGGTGCCAAAGAGGGGCCACAATATCATCGCTCCGGTGCCGTCTGCCCCCGCGGCAAAGGCCAGGCCTGCGGCTGTCAGAACAGCAAAGCTGGTTGCCGCCCATCTATTGGTCAAGAAGGGGATTCGCAGGTCGCTCGCCAGTTCGCTGACGACATATCGCTGGATGCGTGTCGAGGTGTCGAGCGTTGTTCCGGCAAAAGAGGCGATAAAGACACCCATGAGGGTGATACCGACCGCCTTGGGCAGGCCCAGTGCCCCCATCATATTCGCCGCTCCGAGCACCACCGGTGCTATCTTGTCCGAAAGCCCTTTTGCCCCGAGCCATGTGCCGTAGTAGTGCTCCCATGCGGCTTGTCCGGTAAGTATGTCACCACCGTCAATCTTCAGGGCCATTCCCACGCCGGCGCCGACACAAATGATTACCAGAACTGCCAGGGCTCCTTCCAGGAGCATCGAGCCGTAGCCTACGAACTGACAGTCGGGTTCTTTGGCCACCTGCTTCGCACTGGTACCCGATGCTACGAGCGAATGAAAACCACTTATCGCGCCGCAGGCGATTATCACGAACATAAACGGCCAGATTGGCGGCGTACCGGGCGGCAGTGAAGAGTTGACAGCAGGTGCCACCATTGGCAGATTGCCCGACAGAGAGGCTGTCGCCGCACCGGCGACCAACAAACCCATAGCAATGAAGAGCTGCCACGCGTTGATGTAATCCCTTGGCTGCAAAAGCGTGGTCACCGGCAGCGTCGAAGCAACCCAGGCGTATAAGAGCAGGATTATGACCCAGAGTCCTGTTGGCGATATGCCCAAAGCACTGCCCATCTCGACGGGAAACCAACTGCCGATGACGATGCACAAGTAGAGCCCGAGCACCGCAATGGCAGTGGCTATTGGAATACTGACGCCTCTTTTGTACACGGCAAAGCCGAGCGCAACAGCTATGGGTATCTGAAGCCAGACCGGAATCACCGCCCTTGGAAACAGGGTGAAGACCGTTGCGATTACGACGCCAAATATGGCAATGACAATAAGCAAGCTCAAGAAGACGACCGCGAAGAATATAAACCGGACGCGTCCGTTGATATATTTTGCCGCGATTTCGGAAATGCTCTTACCCTCGTTTCGCACCGACACAACGAGCGTGCCAAAATCGTGTACCGCGCCCATAAGGATGCAGCCCAACGTCACCCAGAGGACGGCTGGAAGCCACCCCCATATAATGCCTATGGCCGGGCCCACAATAGGCCCCGTGCCGGCGATAGATGTGTAGTGATGACCGAAGATAATACCTTTCCTGGCCGGAACGTAATCAATGCCGTCGGCCAGCTCGACCGAGGGGACCGACGCATTTTTGTCAAGATTGAATATCTTCCTGGCGAGGAAGCGACCGTAGGTATGATAAGCGAGCAAATAGCCTCCGCCGCAAACCAGCAGCAACAGAAGGATATTCATTTCAAATTCTCCTGCATCATTTTCTGTGCGAGCGGGCCAACAGCCGGAGCGGCACCTCCTGCATCGGCAAAAGCCCGCGCAGGCGGCTAATTATAAACCGCCGGTAATTCTCGTCAAACAGTTCTTCGGTGTTAACGAACATAAGAATCGTAATCGGATTGACGGCGATTTGGGTCGCGTAGTAGAACCTGGGCCGGCCTGCTTTGCCGGCGGCGCCAAGCGTCTCGGTTTTTATGACCTCAAAGACCTTGTTGAGTTTGGCCGTCGGCATCCACATTGTTGTCTGCTTGAAAATCTGCGCCGCCAAATCCAGCACGGCCTGAACGTTCTTCGTGCTGGTTGCAGTGGTAAAAGCGAGCGGCGCGAATTTTAGTCCGGGCAGCACTTTCGTTAGATACCGCTGGTAGTCAGCGGTAGCGGCCGTCTGTTTGGCCAGGTCCCACTTATTTACCACTATTATGCAGCTTTTATACTCCTGTTCGAGCAACCTGGCCAGCTTCTTATCCACCTGCGATACGGGCTCGGCGGCGTCGATGAGAAACAACACCACGTCGGCCCGGCGAATCGAACGTGTCACCCGGACGTAGCTGTAGAATTCGATGCTGTCGGCAATTTTGCTTTTTTTTCTTACTCCTGCAGTGTCAATGACCACTATTGTCCTGCCGTCTTTCTCGAACCGCACGTCCACGGCGTCCCTGGTTGTGCCCGGCGTCTCGCTGACGATAACACGGTCCGAACCAACCATTGCGTTTACCAGCGTGCTTTTGCCGGCGTTCCGCTTGCCGACGACCGCTATTTTCATAACCGGCTCGGCGGGCCTTGAGGAGTCTATGTGCTCGAGCTTCTCGAAGATTCTATCGAGCAGAACCGACTTGTTGAGGTTGTTCTGCACCGAGATGCAGAGGAACTCGCCCAGCCCCAGGGCTGAAAATTCCGCCGCGTCCGGGAACATTTTTGCGTTGTCGGCCTTGTTCGCGACAGGTATCATCTCAAGGCCGTGACTGCGCAGCAGTTGCACTATTTTCTCATCCAGCGGGGTCAGACCGTCGCGGATATCAACCATAAAAACAACAAGGTCCGCTGATTCGATGGCCTGGTGAATCTGCCGGGTGATATGACCCGCCAGGTCGTCTCTATCGACCACGCCATATCCGCCCGTGTCCGTCAGCTCAAAGTATTTGTCGTCTCGCGCGATGAGCGTGCTGATTCGGTCACGCGTCACGCCCGGCGTCGGCTCAACGATGCTTATCATCTTACCGGCCAGGGCATTAAGCAGACTGCTTTTGCCCACGTTCGGCCGACCAA
>JAUWKC010000313.1 GCA_030607345.1 Planctomycetota bacterium
CCGATTCCATATTCTCGATGTCGCGTTTGGGCCTTTGCGAAACCTGTGTCGATAACAGAAAGAACACGGCCGTTTTGCCGTCGGCCCTGAAACGCTCCTCCAATTTGTAAAGCACCTCCAGGTCGCGCCACAGTCCCTTACTTACTATGAGCCTTGTCACGTGGGTGAATACGAAATCCGGCCTGAAGCCGAGCAGATTCTCACAATACTGTTGAAGTTTCCCCTTCGAGCCGAGCCTGTCGGCGACACTAATCTGATATGCTGGTATGCCGTTATAGACTACGTCAATCTCTGCCGCTTCAAATTCCGGCGCAAGAAACCTCAATTCGTCGGCTATGTTCCGGCCAACGGCGAAAATGCCGTCACAATACCTGGAGGCCTCGACCAGACTATGCTTGAAAAAAGAGTCCTGCCGGCCGAACAGCTCGGTGACGTAGACTCGCTCTGCCGCTGCACGCCTGAGGACGTTGCAGAACATAGTGTCATGGCCGGGGTGTCCTTCGGCAATTCGGCGCATCGTGGCCACTTCATGGGCGTAGAAGGCAGTCTTAAAATCGCAACTCGGTTCGAGAATGGCCGCAAGGGCCGTCGGCATCCCCATAAACTCATGGGCAATAATTATAGTGCCGTCTGTGGCTGCACCGATAACCTTGAGGGCCTCGATAGCCACCGGCGCCGCTCGAACGTATTGCTCATATTCCCACAAGTGTTCGTACAGGTCGCTGCAAATGCCGAACTCTTCGTAAAGACGCCTTTTAAGTTCATTCACCGGGCCGGGTGCGGTGTTTCTGACATCAACCAGCAGCGCTTCCTGCGAGCTTTCCACGCCTCCGCCGTGGTCGCTAAAGGCAACTCGGCCGTAAACAATCGGCGCATTGAAGTGCCTCTCGATTTCACTCAACAAAGGGGCGTAACTTGTCTGGGCAATTCCATCGATTGATGAATACAAAACTGTCCCGTCCTCGCCCAGACGCTTTTCAGGCGGCGCTTCGGTGGTAAACAATGGACCGACCAGAATCGAGCGGTCGACTGCGTCAAGATATGAATTGCAGGTGAAGAATCCATCCAGCACGGCGCCTATGCCGCCCACCTTGCCCACCGCTTCGTGCGTTACGTGAACTACCGTAGTCTTCCTGGCCATCGTAAACTTCCTTCCGGTTGCAATATGAAGCACTGTCAAATTGTCACTCTTACTCCTATGTAAAGTATAAGAAACGCCGCGATTAGGCCAAATCGGGTAGGGTTATCGAGTGTATTATTTCGTAAGACCGAGAAAACACTCACAGATTTGCAAAACAGAAATGCTTTTTGGGACCTTGGTCAAAGCCCCGCGGATTTCACCGCTATGCCGGACTCAGCCTGCTCCGCAGGTTCCTTATCAGACCAGCCAGCACCTGCGGCGGAACCTTGGCCAGTTCCGGCTGCCCCATCTCAGCGACCGCAATTTTATCGACAATCTTCAGGGCCCGCTCACCAAAGGTCACTATAACACCCTCGTTCCGGCGCGCCTGGTCCAGTTGGCCCGTGACCATTTGCTGTAGATAAGTCAGGATAGCCTTGGTCAATTCATCGTCGGTCATCTCCGGTGCAGAACCAGCCGCCCCCAATAGGGAATCCGGCGCTTCCCTTTCGCTGAGTATGTCCTGAGTGACCTTGTAGGTCTCAGCCATTAACTGTTTCTTTTGCTTCTCCTCTTGCTCGTCCATCGGGGCGAGCTTGAGTTCCTCGTCCGCCTCCGGGTTGGGGACGTATATCTTGTTATGACAGGCCGGACACTTGGCCCACTTGCCGCCCGCGTTTTCCTGGGCTTCTATCTTCCGACCGCAATGCTCGCAATGAAATATTATCGCCATTTTATCCTCTCTGCCAAGATTCCGGAATCATTCGACCATCTTGTATTCAGCGACTACCTCCGTGGTGACGCCGCCGCGGGGCCTGAATTGCGACGTAACCTTCATCCAACGAGGCCTGCACGCACCCGATAAATCGTCAAGAATATCGTTCGTAAGTGCTTCGTAAAAGATGCCCTTATTGCGATAACTCTGCATATAGAACTTGCGGCTCTTCAATTCAATACAGAGCTTGTCCGGGCAGTACTCGATGATTATTTCGCCGAAATCAGGCTGGCCCGTCTTCGGACAAAGACTGGTGAATTCAGGATACCTGACCGTAATGGTATAGTCTCGCTCAGGGCGAGGATTATCGAACAACTCCAATTCTGCCCGGTCATCCATACTCTCGACCTCTCTCAAGCATCCTTTGCCTTTAGTATAGTCCATACGCCGGATTCCAGCAAGAAATAACCGGACTTTTGTCGGCGTTCCGGCTAAAATAGATTATGCGATATTACAGCGGTGCAAAAGCTTGTGGAGTACTTTGACGGAGAGTTGGTGTGACAGA
>JAUWKC010000053.1 GCA_030607345.1 Planctomycetota bacterium
CAAGCTCCGACACAACCTGCCGCTTAAAGCTCATACTATAACGAATTACCAACCTCTGCTGCATGATATTCTCCTACAATAAGTAACTCAAAAATATTTATGTGACAACTTATCATAGGACAAGACACGTTCACTGGGCTCCTCAGTGCGGAGTTCTCACGTCTCGACGACAAGTACGAACACTGCCTGCCCGACCTTCGATCGGCGAAAACACTCCTTCTGGGGTCTGACTACAGTGGTGAATCGTCAAGCGCACCATACCTTGTGTTCTCGTTTCTCATGACATCGTTGGAGTCTTGGTCCGAATGGGAACGGCAACGGTTACAGGTGAGACAAGAGTATCTTTCTGATCCCAGAAGGATGTCTTTCAAACGCCTCGGGGACACGCAGCGGAGGCGAGCCTTAGTCCCATTACTAGATGCAGCGAACAGTCTGCATGGTTTGTCCTTCTCAGTCGCGTTGAACAAGAAATGCGAGTCGGTGTTTGCGGCAAGTCCGCCTCTCGATATGAGTAATCCTGATTTTTATGCGTACCGTAAGTGGAAGCCAGCGGTCTTGGATAAAGCATTCTTCATACTCCACGTTCTTGGCGTACTGTTGGCTGGTCTTGCAACTCCGGGACAAGATGTCATGTGGTTTACTGACGAGGACTGCATAGCGGCCAACGATGATAGAGTCTGTGAACTGACGCAATTGTTTGCATGGATCAGCAGCCAGTATCTCACTTTCGATCTTGGTCGCTGCCGATGTGGTACCAGCCGATGCGACGATGGCTATAGGCAGATTGAGGATTTCCTAGCGATTCCCGATATGGTTGCCGGTGCGCTTGCTGAGCAGATGCAATTCAGAAGTGCGGATCCAACCGAGTTGTCTGGCATTTTTTGGATGCATCGCGGTGACTTCTCCGACAAGACGCGGCACATAACGTGGTGGTACTCGAACTCCGGCAAACCACTCAAGCGGCTTTTTTGCATTGTTGACCCCACCGCTGATGGAAAAGGACATTTGATGAGTTGGTTCCATTTTCATGATCAGAAGGAAGAGGAGCCGAACAAGGCAGATGCAGGCGACGGCAAATAGTCACGCCTTTGGGTATTTCCTTTGACGGCAAGTGCGGGTTTGGGTATTGGAAGGAGCGGATAGCGTATAGGGTTTAGGATTTGATAGAAAGAAATATGGCCGGGAAAAGGGGGAAATAGGTGACTGTCCCTAGTTTTCGGAGGACCCGGAGACTGTTCCAATGCATGCATTATGAAGCAAACTTGCACTGGAGGCGATTGTGACACGTCGTTTTGTAACGAGTGTCTGGCATCCTTTAGAAAAAATGAAACTTGGTCGACTACTAATGAATAATAAGTGTATAAACAATGATAAGGAGAAACAAAATGGTGTACAAAAAGCGTGTTTTTTGCGTGCTTTATATTATGAGCAGCCTCTTTCCTGCCCAAGGAAGCACTTGGCACGAGCCCCTCTCAATCGAAATCATACCAGCCAGAGAGAAAATAGAGTACGGTGAGCCTGTTATCCTGAAGATAGATGTGGTATTAGAGAACCCATACATCTCAGCATACACGGGTAAACCTTCGGAGATTTACAACTTGGACGGAGTGAGACTGGCTATTGAAATTACGAAAACCCACCGAAGCTCGATATTCATTTTCCGGTTGCCGGTGAGGTTTCAATCTCAAAATGACACGGGGCGGGGGTATTCGACAGACGAAGTAATTTTGTGGGACTTATACAAGGAAAGGAAGAAGCTGATAGCAAACTTGATTTTCGACAGTCCCGGGACGTACAGGCTGACTCTAAAAAGAAAGAAGAAGGAAATCTCCAATGCAGTAGATGTAGTGGTGGAACCTTCAGAGTTGGGCGAAAGGGCTCTTTCTCTGCTGGCCGAACCAAATGACCTCGCCTTTCTAATGGGAGGCTTATTTAAGAGTCCGCAAACGGTATCGACGCTGAAAGAGGTAGGCAGACAATGCGAAGGCACCATCCTGGCGAAATGGGCAGCAGCTCGTCTCGGTATCGAGTATTTTGCCGACTTCCATAAAAAGCAGCCAAGCTTTGAAAAAGCCCGAAAGCTACATGAACAAGGCAAGCTGGAGGAGGAAGAATTTAACTGGGCCTGCCAATATCTCACTAAAGGGACCAGGCTGCCCGACGAATTTCCCCTTCGTTCCGAAGTCCTCGCCAAGCTTGTTGAACTTCAATACATAACCAAAGATTATCAGTACGCTATCAATTTGCTCACCGAGCTCGAAACAAAGTATCCCAAGAGCCGGTACGGGAAAAAAGCATCTTTATGGAAAGAGCAACTCCTTGCTGAGATGAACAAATCCGACCCAAACTCCCACGAGCAATAACCCGGCGTATTAGGCGTTGTTGGAGGTATCGGCGTGGCAATTGCCGCTGGGGTTGTTTTAGTTGTGCTACTGCGAAAAAAGCCAAGGGCAAAGTAAGGACGCTCCGGCGGGCCCAGGCTCTCGGCCCATCGGCGCGACAATGCGGGATGTGGTGGAATTGAAGGCCTGGATTCAAGAAGCCTCCTGCAGCGGGATCAGAATACTCAAAGACGCCGCCCGGAAACTATCGATATGGAAGCCATTTATCCTGAACCGGCACAAGCACCGTATCAGCCACCGGAACGCTGGAGGCAATCAACGGCAAGAGCGGAATCGTGCAACGCAACGCCTACGGCTGCCGGGACGACGAATACCTTAAACTCAGAATCTTCAATTTGCACAAGTTAAGCTACGCATTATCCGGATGAACCGTTTATTTGCCGCGAGTGTCAGCCGGCAGAAGACCTTGCGGCGCAAGCACAATGCAGGGGCATTCTATCCGCCGGCAGAATTCGTAGTTTCTTGTTCTTTGGGGAGCCTGCGCTCTGTAATACCAAGTCAACTTAGCAAGTGCGCTTAGTGTAATGGCGGTTCAGGTATTATTCTCACTGCATGTTACGGTAAACTGGATTGGCGCTTCGGCGGGAATGACAATGGGGCGCAATAATTAACTTGACTTGGTATAAGTGCGTATCTGCAAGGAAATTACATTTTACCACCGGGCCGGGAATATTTTATTGACAAGGCGTCTACCAAGAGCTTATAGTATCGAACTTTGTGAATGTGAACTCAAGTGTTAAGTAACCGTAGTTTATTTTATGAGATACCACAGAGTTCCGGATGAGACTATCCGTCGGTTGCCGGTTTACCTGAGGGGCCTGCTGTTTCTGGCAGAAAATGGCCGGGAGAGCGTATCAAGCAGGAACCTGGCAGAGTTGCTCGGTGTAAACGCCTGGCAGATAAGAAAGGACTTTTCTTACTTCGGCGACTTCGGCACGCGTGGGGTAGGCTATGAAATAAAAACGCTGACGAGCCAGATAAAAAAGATTCTCAGGCTTGATATTGGAAGAAAAATCGCTGTAGTTGGTATTGGGAATCTTGGCTCGGCGGTTCTGGCATATCGTGGTTTCGGAATATATGGTTTTGCTATAGCCGCCGCGTTCGACAGCGACCCAGGGAAAATAGGCAAGAAAACAGGAAACGTTGAGATTGAGGATGTCGCGAACTTAGGGACGTTGAAAAAGAGGGAAATCGACCTGGCGATTATCACGGTACCTCAGGACGCGGCCCAGGCAACGGCTGACAGGCTGGTGGAGGCAGGAATAAGGGCTATTTTGAACTTTTCGCCCTGTTATATTACGGTGCCGAAGAAAGTCAAAGTGATAACGATTGATATTGCTATGGACCTTGCTCGACTGCCTTATTATATGCCGACAAGCTAAATTACAAGGTAACGAGAAGAAATGAAAACCGTTTTTGCAAGTAAACTCGAACCGCTTTTGGGCGCCGTCGCCGAACAGATGGAGCTCTACGTACCCCAAAAAAGCGGCGACTACTATGTGTTCAGGCGGTACGACCGTTCCGCCGACGTACCTGTCGAATTGAATAACATCCGCACGTGTACGCCGGTGAAGGAGTTTTTGTTTCCTCTTCGGGAAACGGCTGCGGTCTATCCCGAGCCGATTGAGAGCGAGCAGGTAAAACCCTTCGCGGTCTTCGGACTGAAACAGTGCGACCTGCGTTCGATGGCAATCCTCGACAAGGTGTTCAAAGACGATGAATTCAAGGACCCTTCCTACATAGAGCGGCGAGAGAAGATGTTCATAATCGCTTCGGACTGCTCAGAGCCGGGCGAAAGCTGCTTCTGCAACATCCTCGACGGCAAGGCGTACGCGAGCAGCGGATTTGATTTGAACGTTTCGAAAGTGCGCGACGGCTTCATCGTCGAGGCCGGCTCGGACAAAGGCGATGACTTTATCGAAAAGCATTCACAGCTTTTCAGCGAAGCGCCCGAAGCGCTGCTTACTGAGCGAGAGCAAGACAGGGCCAAAACGCAACAGCAGCTCGAGGAAAACAACGCGGAGCTTCAGTTTGACGCACCGCTGAAAGAGATTTTCGAAAGCGGCCAGGATTCCGACGTTTTTGACATCGAGGCGAAAACCTGCATCGAATGCCAGGCCTGCACGCGGATATGTCCGACGTGTCACTGTTTCTATCTGTATGACGCGACCAGGGGCGATTATTTTGCCAAGATGAAGATGTGGGACAGTTGTATGAGAATGGCCTATGCCGAGGTCGCCGGCGGTGCCAACCCCAATAAGGTCCTTGGGGACAGGCTCAAACACCGGCTTTTTCACAAGTTTGTGTACTTTCTCGACAGATACGGCCTTGAGATGTGCGTCGGCTGCGGCAGGTGCGTTGACGCCGACGCGGGCGGCATCGACATACGTCAGATGTTCAAAAAACTGAACGAAGAACTACAAAGCAAGGATAAAGCAGAAGTCGCAAAATGAACGAGAATCCCTACCAGCCTGTAAACGCCGAAATTGTGGACATAATTGACGAATCGCCCACGATAAAGAGCTTCGTTGTTGTCCCTGAAAAGCCCTTCAAATTCGAGACGGGTCAGTTCGTCGAGCTGACGCTGCCGGGCGAGGGCGAAGCACCATTTACGCCGTCGTCGTCGCCGGCCGAGACGGACAAAATGGAAATCACGATTATGAAGGCCGGCCGGGTTACCACACTGCTGCACGACTGCAAGAGCGGACAAAAGGTCGGGCTTCGCGGTCCATTCGGCAACGGCTATCCCGTGGATGACTTCGCGGGCAAAGAAGTTTACATAGTCGGCGGCGGCGTGGGGCTGGCGCCTATAAGGTCGCTGTTCCTAACGCTCGTCGACAGAATCAAGGATTTCAAGGCAGTTGTATGCAGATACGGCGCCAGAACACCGGAGGATTTCATATGCAAAGACGCCCTGTTTGGTCCCTGGCAGAAGATTGGCGGCGTTGACATCAAACTGACGGTGGACGAGGCGAACGGCAACTGGAAAGACAACGTGGGCGTGGTGACCACGATATTGGACCCGAAGGACGTGGATGCCGGCAGCGCTGTTGCGGTGGTCTGCGGGCCGCCTATTATGATGAAGTTCGCCACGTTAAAGCTGCTGGAGCACGGTTTCGAAGACGATAGAATCTATCTTTCGATGGAAAAGAATATGAGCTGCGGAATAGGAAAGTGCGGACATTGTATGATTGGCAAATACTACGTATGCAAAGATGGCCCGGTGTTTACTTATGAGCAGGTAAAGGGCTACCCCAAAATATGGGACTGATATGAGATACGAATTATGGCAGCAAAGCTGATAATAGATTTGGCGAAAGTGAGACTGCAGGATGAATCGAAGGTGCGGTGCTCCTACAAGCATCATCCCGAAAACAAGGGAATCGATGCCTTGCTGGAGATGATTCGCTTTGCGCTGATTTGCCGCAGGTGCGAAGTGGCGCCCTGCATCGAAGCCTGTCCGCAGGGCGCTCTGGAGAAGGTCCCCAGCGAAAGCAACGACGCGGGCATTCTAAAACGCGCCAATATGCTGTGCACTGCGTGCGGTTCGTGCGCGATAGCGTGCCCTTTCGGCACGATATATACGGACCTTATTCCCTATCCGAGCAGCGTGTGCGACCGCTGCAAAGGCAGATTGGCGCCGGGTGAAAAACCGCTATGCGCCGAGACCTGCAGCGACGGCAGCATAGAATATCGAGAAGTCGACCTGAATAAGGAAAAGGATTTGACAGAGGTTTTTGAAGATATTGTAGTAAGAGTTTCCGGCGGCGTCCTGTGGGAGCCGTTTTTGAGGCAAGACAAAGAAAAGGCCAAGAAATGACCCAAGCTCTACTAAGCATATTCTGGATTCTGATTTTCCCGGGCTTTCTTTTTACCGTTGTTGTGGGACTGCTGGCCAGTTGGGTGGTCCGAAAGGTAAGCGCCAAGGTACAGTATCGTGTCGGACCGCCTGTGCTACAGCCTTTCTATGACGTCGTGAAATTGATGGGAAAGGAGATGCTTATACCAGAGGACGCTCATCGGATAGTGTTTATGGGCGCACCGCTGGTCGGTTTTGCGGGCGTTTTGCTGCTTTCGACAATGCTGTGGCGAATAACCATTTCCGAAACCACCTTTGTTGGTGACATAATTGTGGCGATTTACCTGCTGGTGCTGCCGTCGCTGGCGTTGATTCTGGGAAGCTCGGCAAGCGCCAGCCCGCACGCTGCGGTCGGCGCGAGCAGAGAAATGAAACTGGTTATGAGCTATGAGCTGCCGCTGGTTCTGGCCCTGGTTGTGGTCATTATAAAAACCAGCGGAAACCTGAGTCTGGCCAACGTTGCTCAAGATACGACTGTCTTCAGCATATCCAACCTGCTGGCGTTTTCGGTCGCACTGTTATGCATCCAGGCGAAGCTCGGCTTTGTTCCCTTCGACATACCAGAGGCCGAGACCGAGCTTGGAAGCGGGGTATTGATAGAGTATTCCGGTGCTCTTCTTGCCGTCTGGAAGCTTATGCAGGCAATGATGCTCGTTGCACTTCCGCTGTTTTTGGTGATGGTGTTTCTTGGCGGATTTGGGCCGAGCCTGTTGGCCGGCATCGGTAAATATGTGCTGATACTGGTTCTGGCTATCCTGATAAAGAACACAAATCCGCGTGTTCGGATTGACCAGGCTATGAGGTTTTTCTGGTTTTACTGCGGAATTGCACTGTTAGCCGCCATCATTCTGGCAATGACAGGCAAATACTGCGACATCACTTGGCTTTAAGGTGAGTTTATGAACTGGAAGATATGGGCATTGAAGAAATCGCCGTGGGTATTTCACGTTAATACCGGCGCGTGCAATAATTGCGACATTGAGATTGTCGATATGCTCACGCCCAAATTTGACGTCGAAAGGTTCGGTATTAAACTGGTAGGCTCGCCGCGTCATGCCGACGCCTTGCTGGTCACCGGCGGAGTTACGGCCCAGGCGGCGCCTCGGCTGCGTGAAGTCTATCGGCAGACTGCCAAACCCTGTGTCGTCTTTGCGATAGGCGCCTGCGCCTGCAACATGGGAATCTTTGCCACAGGTTATCATATGGTTGGTCCCGTGGATAAAATCATCAAGGAAATAGACCCGAATGCAATTATTGTCTACGTACCCGGGTGTCCGCCAAAGCCGGAAGCAATGATATCCGGCGTGCTGAAGGCGCTGTCGTCTCTATAACAGGAAAGAAATATGAACCAGGAAGAACTAAATAACAAGCTGTCGCAGATAGAAGACAAGCTCATAGCAATCGAGCAGAAAACCGGCAACAGGATATTCCTTCTGTGCGAGGCTGAAAATAATTGCGCCGTCAACAAGTTCCTGTTTGAAGATGTGCCCCTGAGATTCGTGACCGCCACCGGCATCGATTCGGATGATTGCTTCGAGGTTCTCTATCATTACTCGTATGACCAGACGGGTTGTATAGTTACGCTGAAGGCCTTTATTCGCAACCGTGAGAATCCTTCGATTGAATCCATCACGTCTTTTATACCTGCCGCTGAGTGGATAGAGAGAGAAATTCACGACCTTTTCGGTATCGATTTTAAGAACCATCCCGACTTGCGAAGGCTTATCCTGGCTGATGACTGGCCAGAGGGCGTCTATCCATTAAGAAAACGCAAGGACGGCGAAGTGAACAATCGCCGGCCGCCCAAGACTTCCAGCCGGCCGAGTCCGGAGTCTCCCGCGCATCGAACTGTCCGTTTGTGCAAGCCGGTGCTTCCGGTCGGACCGTTTCATCCGCTCCAGGAAGAGATGGAATTCTTTCAGTTGAGTCTTGACGGCGAAACGGTAACCGATATAGATATGCGAATATCTTATAACCATCGGGGAATGGAAGGCATCAGTGAGACGTTGCAGTTCGACCAGGTTGCCTTTCTGGTATCGCGGATTTGCGGGATTTGTTCTGCATCGCACCCGCTGGCTTACGTGCAGGCCGTCGAAGAGCTTGCCGGCGTAACGCCGCCCGACCGCGCTCGTTATGTCAGAACCATCATTAACGAGCTTGAACGCATCCACAGCCACGTGCTCTGGGTAGGCTTGGCCGGACACTTTATTGGTTACGACACGCTCTTCATGTGGGCGTGGAAATATCGCGAGCCCGTTCTCGATTTGCTCGAAGAAATCGCCGGCAACCGAAACAACTACGGTAATGTCAAAGTTGGCGGCTGTCGTGAGGACGTCCCGGATGAGATGAAGCCCAAG
>JAUWKC010000044.1 GCA_030607345.1 Planctomycetota bacterium
ACAATCACCGGGCCGAAACGGTTCGCCTCGGAGTAACGAAGGTAATCCGATTCGCCGGCCAGACCGCAGTACAGCTTCGAGATATTTATCACGACGCAATCCCTTCAATGGCTGCAAGAAGTCCGTCAACCGTATGCTCCGAAGCCTCTATGTCAGCAGCGATGCCGAGCTGCCTTAACTGCTCGGAAGTCACCGGGCCGATTGACGCAACTTTCGCCCTGCTTGAATTGACAACCTCGACGGGGACCTGTTGGAAGAACATCCTGGCCTCGGACGGGCTGGCAAAAGTCAACCAATCCACCTTGCCGCCTGCGATTTGCTCCTGCAGCATTGTGCAATCGCTCTTCATCGGAACCGCGTCATAAACAGCCACGTCATCCACCACCGCCTTTGCCTCTTCAAGCAGCGCCGGCAAATCCTTCGAGGCTGACCTCGAACGCAAAAGCAGAATATTCTTCTCCTCCAGGCTGGCCAGTGCTATTAATTCTCTGCCTAATTCTTTTGCCGTGAAGACGCCAGGTACAAGGTCGGGCCTGATGCCGAATTCCGCCAGGGCCCCGGCCGTCTGCGGCCCGATTGCCGCGACCTTCAGCGAGGCAAAAACACGTGCGTCTTTGCCCAGTTTGCCCAGCATCTCGAAGAAAATATTGACCCCGTTTCGGCTGGTAAAGACCACCCAGTCGTATTGGCCAAATCTCGTGAGCGTGCTGATAAAACCTGTTTTTTCCGTCAGCGGCACGATTCGTATTGTGGCAAACTCTATCGGATTACCGCCACGGTTGATGACCTTTTCAGCAGACTCAGCGTTGCCGCGCGCATCGCGGGTAACAACAATACTCTTGCCGAAAAACGGCATCCTCGAAAACCAGTCGAAGCGCCTATCTCCAGCGGCAGCGACGCCAATCAGGATAATCGCCGGCGGCTCAATGCCTTCGCTTTTGCACCGTCCGGCGATTTTGCTCAGCGGAGCCTTTACGGTATTCTGCGTCGGCAGGGTAGCGTCTGCGATTACCGCCGCGGGGGTGTCCTGCTTCATTCCGTTTTCCACAAGCCGCTCAGCAATAAGGGCCAGGCTCCCCACACCCATATAGATGACTATCGTCCCGCCGAATTTGGCCAGCCGGTTAAAGTCGATGCTGCTTTGCTGCTTATCGTCGGCTTCCCGGCCGGTCACAAACACCACCTGCGAATTGCAGGCCCTGTCCGTAAGCAGAATCCCGGCAAACCCTGCCGCCGCAGCCGCAGCCGTCACACCAGGAACTATCTCAAAATCAATCCCGGCATCAGCCAGCGCTGCCAGTTCTTCAGCCGCCCTGCTGAATATCGTCGCATCGCCTCCTTTTAACCGCACTATCGTTTTGTGCTCAGCCGACTTTGACAGCAGCAATTCGTTTATCTGCTGCTGCGTATATGACCGCGTGCCGATTCCTTTCGGAACGTTTATGATTTCGGCGTCCGGCGGGGCAAATCGCAAGAGCGCAGGATTCACCAAACGGTCGCAGATTATACAATCAGCGTGCGAGAGGAGCTCTTTTCCGCGCAGGGTAATCAAATCCGCCCTTCCCGGCCCGGCTCCTACAAGATACACCTTTGTCTTCTTCAAATCAGGCATTGCTCTCAATGGTTACAAAACGACATCTGAAATAGAATCCGTTCAGCAAAAACCAGCAGCTTTGCGACGCAGCTTAGCTTATTAGATTGGGCTGCAATTTGCAAATCTTTCGGTTTCCCTGCAGGATGCTCGGCGCCTTCGCACACGCACGTGCTGGACGGGCCGGGGCGTCGGTCAGCTCAGTTTCTTCCATATACGTTCCAGCAACGCTACCGGCACAGACGCGATAACCGACAGATAAATCGCCCAGTTTATCGACGAGCATATGTAAGCCATCCACGAGCCGTGTTTGGACAGCGCCTTTTCGATTGAGGGAAAAGCCTTCAGCGACGCGACAAAGACGACAACGGCGGCGATGGCAAACATGGCGCCCCAGAGAACCTTTCTGACGCGAAGTCGGTCCATGAGCAACCCGACCGCTGCCATTACCACTGCGCCGGTGGCCGCGATGGCGACAGGAAACAAGGGATTGTGTAAGTCGCCCCAGCCGGTAACAAAAAATATCCACGTACCGGCAATTGACGAGTACGCCCATACCATGTATTCATCACCGGGATAGAAAAAGTGAATGTACGAACACACCGCCCAAATCAAGGGCAAGAGCCACACGTAAAATAAATTCCGCCGCTTCATTGCAACAGCTCCTTACTACTCGCCGCCGGCAACTGTCAAAGTCTACGGCAGAGTCGTGTGCCGGTTATTTGTGAGCTTATCGAGGATTTCTTGGCCGCCGGCCGCCAGCAGTTGTTCTGCGATTCTTTCCGCGAGCCCCTCAGCCTGCTCGACCGGCCCTGTAAGCTCGCGCCTGATGTAATTTAACCCCTGCACATCCGATATAAAGGCACAAATCGTGATGCCCTCTTTTTGTATCTTTGCAAATGCGCCAACCGGCGTGTGACAGCCGGCACCCATTGCCGCCAGGACGCGCCTCTCGGCCAAAGCCACGGTCCTTGCATTCTTGTCGTCTATTGCGCCTATCAGCTCGCTGGTCTCGGTATCGCCGGCCCTTATCTGGACCGCCAATGCACCCTGGGCCGCGGCGGGGAGAAATTCCGTCGGCTCCAGACAAAACGAAATCCTCTCGCCGAGGCCAAGCCTTTCCAATCCCGCCCGCGCAAGAATAATCGCATCGAAATCGCCCGCCGTCAGCTTCCTTATTCGCGTCGGCACGTTCCCCCTTATCGCTGCCGCCTCGAGGTCCGGCCGCAGGTGTTTCAACTGGGCGACCCGCCTCAGGCTCGACGTGCCCACCTTCGCCGGAGCCGCAAGCTGCTCGATTGATTCGACAGGCTCGGCCGCTATCACGCAGTCCTCGACAAATCGCCGGTCCAGCACCGCAGCCACCGCAAGGCCGGCCCTCGATTCCGTCGGCAAATCCTTGAAGCTGTGCACCGCAAAGTCGGCCTGGCCCGCAATCAGGGCTTCTTCAACCTGCGACGTGAAAAACCCGCTTGATTTTAAGTCCCAAAGTGCCGTCTGCCTGTCAAGGTCGCCGCCCGTGGTCACTTCTTTGATTCTGATTTCGATATCGGGATGAACCTTCCTGACAGCGGCAATGACAATTTCGGTTTGTGCGACAGCAAGCTCCCCGGCCCTGCTTGCAGCGGTAAGGACTTTTCTCATCGGTCTCGCTTGCCCTGCGAAAGAAACATCCTGTTAATCAAATCCGCTGCCTGAAGCTGCTCGGCGGTTACCTGGTCCTCATCGTCGGCCTTAAGAAAACTTATTGGCCCGTGCAGCAGCTTCTTTGCCAGCGACTCGGCGAAAAGCTCGAGCTTCTCACCGCACTCGTCGCCGAAATCCTTCGCGTATCGCCTCGCCTCACTGCGGGCCAGCTCAATTGCCTGTTGCGTCATGCCGCTTATGACCGGCACCAGGTCAAGCGACTGGTACCATTTTCCAAACTGCCTGGTAAAGCCCGCCACGATTGCGTGCGCCTTCGGCACCTCGCTGCTGCGCTTTTGAATATTCCGGCTTATTTGCTCATCCAAATCATCAATGTTGTACAGAGAGACGCATTCAAAGTCGCCTATAGTCTCGTCAATGTCACGCGGCACCGCAATATCTATTATCAGCAGCGGCTTGTCTCTTGTCGCCAATACAGACTTGGTCATCTCGCACGTCAACACCGGCCGCTCGGCCCCGGTCGAGCTTATCAGCAAATCAACATCGCCCAGCCGGGCAGCCACCTCATCAAGGCCGATTACCTGACCTATCCTGAGTCTCGAGTTCATCTGCTCGGCTGTGTCACGGCTGCGGTTTGCAATAATGAGCTTTCCCAGACCCGCCTTTATCAGATACTTCGCCGCCAGCTCGGCATTTTCCCCGGCGCCGATTATCATAGCCCCCGACGCCGGCAGTTCGAGTTTTTCCCTGGCAACCTCCACCGCCGCCAGGCTCAGTGATACCGCGCCGCAGTTGATATCGGTATGTGTGCGCACCGCCTTGCCGACCCGAAACGCAGTGTGGAAAAGATGGTGAAACATAAACCTGCTTGTTCGACAATCTAGCGACATCTTGTAGGCGCTCTTGACCTGGGACAGCACCTGGTTTTCGCCAAGCATCTGCGAATCCAGACCCGCCGCAACCTCGAAAAGATGGCGCACAACATCGGTGCCGGTAACTTGGCGGCTGTGCTCGCTCCAGGTCTCGACGCCCTGCGGTCGAACCTCCGCGATAACGTCCCGCAGGAAACCGTCGGTGTTGAAGGACTTCTTCGCGTAGAGATAAAACTCCACACGATTGCACGTGTCAAGAACGGCAGCTTCGCCGATATTCTCGTCGGCGTGCATGCGTCTGAGCATAAGCCGTTGCTGCTCGTCCGAGAACGATACCTGCTCCCGCACCTGCACGGGACAATCGTGATAAGTTATGCTGTGTAAAACAAGCTTCACTTCACTTCAATCCTTCCCTGGGCCCTGCCACCGTTATTATAACCGTAAATTGAAAAATCACAAGCTCCAAGCCGTCAAAAACCTCCTGTCGAGGTATCCGCGGTTAAGCTAATTGGGACACGCTGAAATTGCAAGCATTTTCCAGTTTTTTCGTACACTGTTTACTGTTAAACCTCGGCGCCAGGTATTTTTCACTTGCGGCAATAATCCGCTGGTGCTATTACATCGCCGTTAGCATTGTCGTTAATAACCAACGTGGGACCCAGCAGTACGGACGGGCACGATGGACAAGACGTACAAATCAAAACGTGTGGTGCTCTGGCTTGGCCTGGTCTTGATTGCAGCACTGACTATTCTGTCAATCTACGGCGCGTTTGTAGGCGCGGCGCGAGCCAGGAGCTTTTTCAACTCGGTGCCGCTGATTCTTTATTGGTTCGTTTTTTTGATTGTCCTCGTGCTTGGTATAGGAGCATTTCCTCGGCTGGTCTGCACGCCCTCACTGCTGCTGATACATGCCGGCTGCGCGGTGGTTTTGGCAGGTTCTATGTGGGCATCGTATGGGGGACACGCCATCCGAAATGAGCTTCTCGGAACAGACAAGATTCCTCAAGGCAGCATGCAGATATACGAGCGCGGCTCGGAAAACCACGTGGTTCTGGACGGCACCGGTGAGATAAAGGAGCTTCCGTTTTCGATAAAGCTCAAAGACTTCGGCATCGAGTACTACCAGCCCGGATACCTGATTGTACAAAGCCGGAACGGAAAAACCTGGCGAATACCGGCCAAAGTCGGTACGCGGCTTCAACTTGCACCTGATTTGACGACCGTTGAAATCGTGCGAAAGTTTGAGAATTTCAAAATCACACTCGAACAGGGCAAACACCAGGTTATTGACCAGCCGGGCGGTGGCTCCAATCCAGCCCTGGAGATAAGGGTCGACCATAGCAGCGGTTCTGCAGCGACAAGGTACGTCTTTGAGCGCTTCGCGGGACATCCCCATCCGGGTGATGAATTTCAGTTTATCTACCAGAGAATGGCCCGCGAGTACACAAGCCGGGTTGAAGTGCTGCGTGACGGCCGGGTTGTCGCTCAGAAGAATATCGAAGTGAATCATCCTCTCCATTACGCCGGCTACCACTTTTACCAGAATTCCTACGGCAGCGAAGGCGGCTGGTACACCGTGCTCGGCGTCGTTTCCGACAGCGGGCTTTATATTGTTTACGCCGGTTACGCAATGTTGTGTGTGGGGGTGTTCTGGCTGCTGTGGTTTAGAGAACTGCTGTCTACAAAGCACCGGGTCACGAATAGGTAAATGGAAATAAAATATACAATACAGGGACTCCTGATATACGTTGCAACGGCGGCGTACCTGGCGGCTTTTGTGATGACATTGGTGCGCCTGCGAAAGGCCGGCCGGCACCTGTACTTCTCAGCCTTTATACTTGCGTGTGTGGCCCTGGGTTACAGGGGCTATATGGTTCGGCATGTACCTATGCAGAATCTTTTCGAAGTGTTTCTGTGCATGGGTGCACTTGTGTACCCAATCTCGATATTCTGCCGACGGGTTCTGCGAGTATCGGGCATCTCAGCCGACATGTTGACAGGGGCGATAGTGCTTTTCCCGGCTGGATTCGCCTTCAGCGACCAACCGCAGCATCTGCCGCCGGCGCTTCAAAGCTGGCTGTTCGAGCCTCACGTCGCGGTTTACGTGCTTGCATACTTGTTTATGGCAAAAGCAGCTTACCAGGGGCTCTGTCAGCTCGCCGATAAAACACCCCGGCAAAATATGCTCGACCACGAACAGGCCACATACCGAATGATTCGCGTGGGCTTTCCACTGCTGACACTCGGCCTGATACTCGGCAGCGTCTGGGGGAAAATCGCCTGGGGCGACTACTGGGGATGGGACCCGAAGGAATTGTGGTCTCTCGCCTCCTGGCTTGTTTACGTCGGTTATTTTCACTTCCGCTATATGTTCGGCAGAAAGTACGCCAGGCTAAACAGCATCTGGGCTGTCCTCGGTATGGCCGTTATCATTGTCACGCTGCTTTGGGTCAATCTATCCCAGCTTTTTGCGGGCCTGCACAGCTATGCAACGTGATAATCCCATAAAATGCTTCGTTTACAACTCCGAATCCCTACCGTACAATTACCGCCATTGCCCGTAACCACAACAGAGGTCACGACCGATGCGAAAAGACCGCAGCAGAAAGCTCAAGACATCACAAATCTGGGCCGCCGCCAGCCTGGCTGGCTTTCTGCTTGCCGCTGCACTACACCTGACCGGGCAAAAAATACTCATCGGCATAGCACTGATTGCCGCATTCGCCCTGCTGGCTGTCGCGGCAACCACCTCAAAGCGATTCAAAAGCATAGCCTTTAGCATCTGGATATTCGCTTTTGCGGCGGCCGCATTTTGTTATCCACACCTGTTTATCACATGGCGAGGATTTCACCTCCAAAAAACAATAACTCCACTGGTGCAGCTAATCCTCTTTGGGATGGGCATGACGCTGACGTTTCAGGATTTCGCGCGCGTTTTCAAGATGCCGACCGGTGTCGTCATCGGCTTCGTACTGCAGTACACCGTTATGCCCGTGATGGGCTATACGTTCGCAAGTGCGTTCGGCCTGCCGCCGCACGTCGCGGGGGGCCTGATTCTGGTGGGCTCCTGTCCCGGAGGAGTGGCCTCCAATGTCATCACATACATTGCAGGCGCAAACGTCGCGCTTTCTGTCACTATGACCGCCTGCTCTACACTGCTGTCGCCACTGATGACACCACTGGCTATGAAGCTCCTGGCGGGACAATACATCCAGATAGACGCACTTGGGATGATGCTTACGATATTCAAGATGATTATACTGCCGCTGCTGGCTGGACTGCTGATTAACCTGTACGCAAAAAGACTGGCCCAGCGACTTGTTCGGATACTGCCGGCGCTGGCCATGCTGTCGATTTGTATCATCATCGCCATCACCATAGCGCTGTCACGCAACGATATTCTCGAGATTGGCGCAGCTCTGCTGGGAGCATCGGCCTGCCACAGCGTGGCAGGGTTCACACTGGGATACTGCGGCGCACGGCTCCTCGGCCGCAACCAAACAGACAGCAGAACCATCGCCATCGAGGTGGGAATGCAAAACGGCGGGATGGCAACCGGCCTGGCATGGGACGTCTTCAATAATAAACTCGTAGCCATCGCATCCGCTGTCTTCGGGCCCTTCAACGCGGCCTTCGGCTCCGTACTGGCATCCGTTTGGAGAGCCAAGGCGCCGAATAAGAACTCGTCGAATCACAAATGACACATCACTGCGTGCTGACCTCTTCCGCTAATCAGGACAATTCCTATCGCGACAACAACCAACCGCAGGGCACACAAAACAACCGGGGCCTGTATTTTTTAGGTACAAGCCCCGGATTTGATGCTCACTAAAGCTCAGCAGCGTCGACTAATAGTCCCGCGGCCAGAGCTTTTCGTCAAGCCAACTCAGCATCAGCTCAGCATAATCCCTCATATTGACTGACTTGTTGGCCTCCCACTCTTCGTCATAGAGGTTGGCCTTCGACCGCAAAGGAACATAGCCCGTGCCATCTGTTGCCAGCCACGCCATCTCGGCCTGGGACAGGACGGCATTGTACACACGCACCTCGTCCACAATGCCCGCGTACGGACGGTCATTAGCGTCCGACCGGTTGCCGATGGCCAGACCATTAGTATCCTGACACAGAGATATGCTATTAGCCTCCTCCGTACTACCCGTAACCAGGCCGTTCACATAGCTCTTCACGGTCGTGCCGTCGTAAGTGCCGCCTAAATGCATCCATTCGCCCGGACGCACATCGCCTTCCTCGCTGTCGGCCCAGTAACGTATCCCGTTGACGTCGCCAACGTAGAACGTGAAACTGTACCTGCCGGCCATCTCGATACAATAGGCCTCAAAATTGTCCGGGCCTTTGACGACTACACGGGCGCTGTCGCCCGGATAAGCGTCATAATACACCCAGCAGGCAGCGCTGACCACAGATTCAGGCCTCAGAGTCGCGTGGTCCGGAACCAGAACGCGGCCCTCATCGAACTCAATGGCCTGGTTTACACCGTCGTAACCGGTTACCCACGAATATGCACCTTCGGGCGTACCGTTATTGCCCTTGCCGCTCGAATCGTCGCCGTTGCCCTCCAGTTTCCAGAAGCCGACAAGGTTGTCGGTGGAAGGCTCCGTTACCGTAATACCCCGGTCGGGGAAGTTATTGTCCGTCAAAAGCCATTGCGTGCCCATTATCCCGACATCTGCAATATCAATAACTCAGTTGCCGCTCAAATCGGCCTCCATCAGACCCTTGGCAGGTACGCATCGGCTCGGGTAC
>JAUWKC010000084.1 GCA_030607345.1 Planctomycetota bacterium
GCGAGAACAACGGATGTGAACCAGTGACCCCAGGAGGCGGTTGGAACGTGAGCGGCCTTGATAACAACCGTACCGATGGCAAAGGACTGAAGGAACATCTTTACCTTGCCGGAAACAGTGGCGCCAAAGTTGATACCGCGGGCCTCGGCAATGTGCCGCAGCACCGTCACATACACTTCTCTTGCAATCAGAATACCGGCCACCAGCCACCGAATCAGAGACATCACCATCGCCTCAAAACCAAAAAGCCTGGGTTCGCCAACTATGGCAAAGCAAACAAAAGTGCCGCAAACCAGGACCTTGTCAACCAGCGGGTCAATGATTCTGCCGAACTTGCTCGCTACGCCCAGCTTCCGGGCAACGGCGCCGTCTACGATATCGGTAAGGCCTGCAATGACAAAAATAACAAACGCAATATCCAGAAAGAACGACCTGTTTTCGACCGTAGGCGACTGCAGAATCATAATCAGGAAAACAACGCTCAATACAAACCGACCCAGTGTCAAAATGTTAGGGATAAATCGCAACATAAATCCAGAGTCTATCCTGCGCAGGGAATAATGCAATACTAAACTTGCCTGACAATCAAATCGTAATCTTTAGCCTCCAGGACTTCGACACGGACAAAACGCCCCGGCCCGGCCGTACAACTCTCTATAATGCAGACGCTGTCAATCTCAGGCGCCTGGCCGTAAAAGCGACCACGCCCGCTGCCGTCGGGACCGGCAGAATCGACCAGACAAACAAGCTTACTGCCGATTCTTCTTTCGTTCTTGGCAAAGGCTATCTGCTGCTGTGTAAGCATCAGTTCCTCACGGCGGTCTTCTTTGACCTCTTCCGGTACCTGGCCGGGCATCTCGGCCGCAGCAGTACCGTCCTCGGCGCAGAACTTGAAACAGCCCAGAGCATCGAACCGAGCCCACCGCACAAATTCGAGCAGCTCGTCAAACTCCCGGTCGGTTTCACCTGGAAAGCCCACAATCAGTGTGGTCCGCAGCACAATCCCAGCAACGGCTCGCCGCAACTTCTCGATAAGCGAGCAAATTTGCTCTTTACTGTCCGGCCGGCGCATACTCCTGAGGATACGGTCATTTACGTGCTGAACCGGCATATCTACATAGGCAACGGTCTTCTTGCCGCTCGCTATGGTTTCGATGAGCCGGTCGGTGATTCCGGTCGGATACAAGTAAAGCAGCCGCATCCATTTCAAGCCGCTGGTCTTTTCGAGTCCGGCCAGAAGCCCCGGCAGCGCATCCTTTGCTCCGAGGTCCCGGCCGTAGTACGTGGTATCCTGGCCGATTATGTTTAATTCGACTGCGCCTGCCGAAACTAGTTCAGCTGCTTCAGAAAGCACAAGTTCGCGAGGCTTGCTCCTGAACCGCCCTCGGATTGCCGGTATTGTGCAAAAAGAGCATCGATGGTCGCACCCCTCACTAATCCGCAGGTACATCGAATGAACAGGCCCGATGGGCAGCCTGACCCTGTCGTCCAGGATTCTATTGTCTGACGGCTTCAGGTAAGCACCCGGCCGGTCGGAGACCAGCGTCTTGCTGATTATCGACACTATTGCATCCCGCTGACCCAGGCCCACAATGGCGTCGATGCCGTCGGCTCGCCGGAAGAGCTCACGGCCTAATCTCTCCGGCAGACAGCCTGCAACAATAACCTTTTTGACCCGGCCTTTTCTCGTGTAATCGACAGCCCGCTTTATTTCTTCCAATGCCTCCGCTACGGCGGGGGCGATAAAACCGCAGGTATTAACGATAATCACGTCGGCATTTTCGGGCTCGGCTGTCACGAGATAACCTGCCTGTACTATTTCTGCCAGCATCCTTTCGCTGTCGATGAGATTCTTGGGACAGCCCAGCGCCACAAAACCTACTGTCGCCGATTCTGCCCTGTTCTTTCCCATAACCCGTAAGCTTAGCATAGAAACCACATCCGGTCATCAGGTTTTGGCCTGGTCGGCAGCCATTTTTTAATTGACAACAGCGAAATGAACGATATAGTAATAAGAATCAGCTTAGTTGGGTAAGGGTACGGTCACATAATGATTAAGTTCCGTTACGAATCCATCGCCAGCACCTTGAGGTGCGCTCTATTCGCTTTGGCGCTGCTCTGTTTCGGCGGCTGCGCGGAGTTCTTTGCGCATAAGCCTGTCGAACTGCAGTCTCGGAAAATATTGAGCGACCTCAGCAGAATTAAGATTATACCGGACCCCAACATCACCATACCGGACGTATACAAAGACCCCCCCAAGGTTGTCGAGCAGGTGGTCGATGGCAAAACAGAGATGAAACTTTTCTATTTCTGCAAGTACCATACATCCGACCACTTGGCAAAAATCGTCGACGAACAGTTCGGCAGGACTCTGTTCGACGAAGAAGGCAAATCAACAATCGTGCCAAACTACACCGTCACCAGCAACCCCGCTACCAATCAGTTGATAGTAAGATGCCCTACCGCAAAGGATATCGACGCAGTACAGGAATTGCTGCAGGAGGTGGACATCCCTCCGATTCAGGTCAGGATAGACTGTATCATTTCCGAAATCTATGCGGACAATACTCTGGACTGGGAAACCACACTCGAGATAGAAAACCTGTTTGGTGAGGGCATTACTTTGGGCGGCAAGACCACAAGCGCCGGCGAGTTGCTTCCTGCGTTCCCGGGCGCCGCCCTCAGAGACGTGGGCCGGTCCAAATTCGGCCTTAAGGTCGGCTATGCCAGCACCAGTCACGATTTCCAGGCCCTGATTGACCTATTGCAATCGAGGGGCTATCTGAAAATCCTGATGAATCCATCACTCGAAGTCATCAATGGCCAAACCGCAAAAATTGTGTCAAGTGAGCATGTACCACTGCAGACGATTACCGTCCGCTCCACGCAGTCGGATTATATGGAGACGACTACCGAATACATCGACGTAATCGACTCGCTTGAGATTACTCCTCACGTATTCGCCGACGGCTACATAGGTCTGGAGACGACAATAATCCTCGGCTCAAAAGCCATACCCGAGGGTGTAAAGCAGATACCAATCGTCACGAGGCGAGAAATCTCCAACAAGGAAAACCGCATCAGGCACGGCGAAAGCCTCATAATCGGGGGCATCAGAAAAAGCGAGGAACGCGCGGTTGTTCGAGGCATCCCCGTCTTAAAAGACATACCACTCATTGGTGTGCTTTTCTCGAGCAAAGATTTCGAGGAACGAGCCACGGAGACCCTATTCATAATAACTCCGACCATTTCCACCGGCGGTATCCCAAACGAGGATGTGGTCGAACAACTGAGAAGAAAACACTCCTCGCCTCTGAGCCCGGAAGTCTTGCGTGAAGAAGTTTTTCTCGACCCACTCGGCATCGAAGTCTACAAAAGGTCCCTGAAGGAAAAAGCCCGACAGGCCGACGATGCCCTTGTCAAATCAGAGGCGCAAAAATCAGAGGCCCTGCACAGGGCCCGACAAGCCGGTCAACAAGCGGACCTGGCAAGAGCAGAAGCCGAAGCGGCCAGGACCGAGGCACGCCAGGCAGCCATTGAAGCAGCAGAACTGAAGCGACTCATAGAAGAACTAAACAAGAAGCTGGCAAAAACGCCGGTCAACAGCCAAGAAAAGAACGCCGGCGGCGCCCGGGAATCCGACGCCGAAGCGGACAAAGTCAAGGCCGAGGACGAAAAAAACCAGGACTAAAATTGCAAAAGGCCCCCGCAAACAGCCCCCAACGCACCCAGCTAAATTAACCCGACATTTCGCGTGCTCGCCCGATTATTTTGCTTGACAGTCAACCCGGCAGTATCATATTATTAGAATAGGAATGATTGTTTATTTCTGGAGGATGCCCGTGGGCGATGTAGATAGCAGAGATTTTGATACCAAGGATTTTGGCAGCGAAGACCTGGACGAGATGATCATCTATGGCGAAAGCAGCGCCATCACGCCAAAAGATGACGAGCCAATCCCCTTCGACGACAGCGATTCAGGCACTACGGACGTTTCCCATTCGCCGTTGAATCTGGGAAGCGGCGCTGCTGACGCGCCGGCGGCAGGCACAGCCGGCCAGACCAAACGAACACCGGCAACACCAACAGAGAGAACAGCTTCAGCCGACCGCATTACGGGTGCAAAAACCTTCTTTGCAAAACTGCATCCCGGCTCTATTGCCTTCCTCGATGAACAGATTACCAACTGGCTCAAGGCCAATCCGGGGGTGGTTGTCAAAACAACCAATATAGTGACAGGCCCAATTCAGGCCAAGAAGACCGAACCCAACATGATAATCACAATCTGGTATTAGGCCAAACCGTTGGTTAGCGAACGGAACAGGCAAAGTAAACCCACGGTGAGCGGTATCTGTTTGGAAAACCGACAACCTTCGTCATAGAAGTTCGTCTATAGCGGCGGCGATATTCTTCTTGCTGGTCAGGCCAACCCATTTATCCTGCACCTGTCCGTCTTTGAACAGAATAGCAGTCGGTATCGCGCTTATGCCGAATTCCATAGCGCTATCACGGGCCTCGTCTGTGTTAAGCCTGCAGACCTTCACCCTGCCGGCATAGCCGTTCGCAATCTCTTCAAGGATAGGAGCCATCATCCTGCAGGGCGCGCACCAGGGCGCCCAAAAATCAACCAGCACCGGCATATCCGAGCTATGAACAACCTCGTCGAAAGTTACATCAGTCAATTCAGTCACAATACCAACCATTGGTTCAACCTTTCCACATTTTGGACCAGCAAGTAGAGGGTATTGTATATGGTGCGGCAAGTGGTGTCAAATACTAATTGGTCTGTCGTTAGTCGTTGTTTTTACACAGGTTAGCTCTTTCACACAGCAAATGCAGCGACTTTTCGCCAAAGAAATGTTGTGCCGGCAGGTGAAAATGGATATACTATTGTATGTACGACAGGTCGTGCTGGCAGACGGCCTGTCGATATACGTATGCGAGGAGGTAATTGGCCTTGGTCTCTACCAGCGGTCGGGCTTAAGCAGTTGGTTGTCAAGTGCTTAAATAGCAGACTATCCGTGGAGAATACACCTTCGCAAACTGCCGCATTTTGCCGCTGCCGCTGATGCGGTTGCTGTGTTCACACGGCTGAATAAGGAGGAGGCTGGATAGAATGCCTAAAAGGCTGTGGTTATTAGTCTCTCTCAGTCTTTTTGTTGCCCTGCCGCGAGCCACACAAGCCGATACCCTGTTCCACTGGCATTTCGACGGCGCCTCCGGCGAGGAACTCGTTTGCGATGTCGACTCCGTCAGCGGCGCAGTTGCGGTCAAATTTGACGATGCATCCCTCGGCAGCGGTGCAGACAACACCATTGAATACGGCCAGGCCAGCCCCTGGTACGGGACCGGCGAAACATCGGCTGATTTTCTCAACACCCCGCCGGATAACGACCCGGGAGTCGGGCTAAGGGTGTCCGACCCGGGGGTGGATTCAACTCTGGACCTTAGCACGACCAGTGCTTGTACGATTGAGGCTTTCGTGTGTCCCTATGACCTGCGTCAGTCGGTGATTGTGAGGAAATACGGTGACAGCGGCTACGACGGCGTTTATTACATCGATACAAGACCTGAGGGAAAGTTTGCGGTGAGATTGGCAGGCAACGGCCAGGACGTCGGTGACAGCGGCGGGATATGCAATGACCTTACCTGCGAAGCGGACCAATGGTACCATGTCGCACTCGTGTGGAATGGAACCACAGTGAGGTTCTACGTCAATGGTCTGCAATCACAGGATTTGAGCGGAAGTTCTGAGGGCGCTTTCAGCGGCCCGGTCGGCGACTCCGACAGGGCGCTCGGAATCGGCTGCATCGTGCGCGACAATCTGGACCCGCCGGAAAGTTCCGGCCAGTTCTTCCACGGTCGAATCGACGAGGTGCGAATCAGCAACCAGGCCCTCGATGTAGATGCTTTTTTGCTTCACGACGAAAATGAAATTGCCTGGAATCCGCGGCCTAACAGCTTTGCCGAGAACACGCATCCTGATGTCAGCCTGGTCTGGTCGCCCGGAGATTACGCCAACCAGCACGACGTCTATCTCGGCACGAGCTTCGACGATGTCAATGACGCCGATACGTCCTGGAGCGTTTACCTCGGCAGACGGAGCCCCAACAGCTACAACCCGCCGGGGCTGCTTGACTTTGGCGACACTTACTACTGGCGAATTGACGAGGTTAATGACGCCACCTTATGGAAAGGCAACGTCTGGCAGTTCACAGTCGACGACGGAAAAGCCTATGCCCCTGACCCAGCCGACGGTACATCCGCATCTGCGGATGCTGTTCTTGGCTGGAAGCCTGGTGTGCTTGCCGCCGCTCACGAAGTGTACTTCGGAACCGACTCAGGCCTGGTCAGTAACGCCTCCGACCCCAATGTGCCGCCCGGCAGAGGCCGACAGGATTCCAACAGCTACGAGCCGACCGGAAGCCTCAGTTCTAACATCCCTTACTACTGGCGCATCGACGAGGTCGGCAATAATACGTTTATCAAGGGAGATGTCTGGAGCTTCCAGGTCGCCGAGATATATACGAGCCTGCTCGGAATGGAATTTATCCACATTGAACCCGGCGCCTTCCAGATGGGTTCTGAGGACGGAGACTTCGATGAAGTGCCCGTCCGTAATGTTACCATCAGCGAGCCGTTCTATATGGGCAGATTCGAAGTCACCAACGCCCAGTATGAGCAGTTCGACCCCAGTCACGGCTCTATCGACCACCGCGGTTTTTCGCACGAGCCCAACGAGGCCGTGGTCTTTGTAAGCTGGCAGGACGCCAACGACTTCTGCCAATGGCTCAGCCAATTCGAACAACTGCCCTGCCGGCTGCCCACCGAGGCCGAGTGGGAGTATGCCTGCCGCGCAGGAACAACCACCGCTTACCATACCGGCGAGACACTGCCGGGCGAGTTCCTCAAGAACGCTGAGCAAACATGGGGGCCCGAACCGGTACCCTTGCACGTTGGCCAGACACCACCTAATCCGTGGGGGCTTTATGATGTTCACGGCAATGTGGAAGAGTGGTGCTCTGACTGGTACGGTCCTTATGAAGCCGGCGCTCAAACCGACCCGGTCGGTCGCGTCGCCGGCGACTTTCGCGTAAGCCGAGGCGGCAGTCATTCCACCACTGTCGGGTATCTGCGCTCGGCCAACCGAATGGGCA
>JAUWKC010000173.1 GCA_030607345.1 Planctomycetota bacterium
CGCCGCCGAGAAGATGCTTCAGGAGCAGCTTGATGCGACAGGTCACAGCGAGCTTTGGACGTGCATGTTGTTTGAGGGCGAAAGAAAGCCTTTTGGCGACTATTTGGGCAGTTTACACGAGGTTATAGAGGATTATACCGATGTGCGGGTGCACCGCGCCCTGAATTTGAGTGTGCCCGGGTTTTCCAACGCTGCGCGTTTTCTGTTTCGCAAATTTCCGAAGGCGATAGAATCGGGCAGGCTGCGGATTTACAACAGCAAGGTCTCGGACCTGGAGTTTTTGTTGACTCCCAAGGCTGTTCTTCTTGCCTTCCCCCAAATTCCGAGAAAAGCCGGTTCGCATGCGGGGGAAATATCGTTCGGGATTTACTGCAAGGATGAAGACTTCGCCAATAATTTGATTCAGTGGTACCGTACCTTCCTTGTTGATTCGCGATTCGGGTGGATTCGGACCGAGGCCGAGCTTAATGCTACTATCAACGAATTGGAAGAAGAAATGTTTCAGGACAGGCCTGAGTAATGTCCATAAGCTATCGCCTAAGACCGGTTGTTATTAAATAACAGACAGGACCGGGTTCATGCACGTGGTCTTATCTATATTTGTTGTCGTTGGCTACGCCGTTGTACTAACGTTTGTCGCGGTGCGGGCGAGGGCGGCGCGGGATTTTTCACAATTCTCTCTTGCCAGACGTGCGCTTCCGCTTGCGCTTGTTTTTGGCAGCCTGTGCGCCACCTACGTCGGGCCAGGGTTTTCGATAGGTTTCGTTGGAAAAGGTTTTGAGACCGGTTTTCTTTTTTTGTTTATAGGTCTGGCATACTCGCTCCAGAATGTGCTTGTTGGTCTCTTTGTCGCGCCGAGGCTGAGGGCCCTGAAGGACTGCCACACACTGGGTGACGCCATAGGGCAAAAGTACGACCGAAAGTGCCAAGTGCTGGCGGGGTTGATTTCAGTAGGTTTGTGCGCAGGTTTTGCTGCGGTTATGGCAAGCGCCGGCGGAGTCGTGTTGATGAGCGTATTTGGCCTGTCTAAATTGCCGGCAGTTATAATAGTTGTCGCCGTGACCGCATTGTACACCACGTTCGGAGGACTGCGGGCAAGTGTGATTACCGACGCTTTTCAGTTCACGGCTTTTGCGATATTCCTGCCGGTCACGCTGGTCATGGTGCTTCTATTTCATTTCAGTGGCGACGCGGCGGCTTTTGTCGGACAGGCTAAAGCTGCAACTGCTGAGGGATTTGGTTCGATTTCTGTTGTTGAAGTGCTTGGGCTTGTTGCGGCCTTTCTGCTGGGAGAGACGCTCATACCGCCATACGCAAACCGGGCGCTCGCTTCGAAGACTACCCGGATTTCAAGGAACGGATTTGTATTGGCGGGCCTGTTCAGCGTGGCATGGTTTATGGTAATGATATCGCTTGGTGCTGCCGCCCGCGGCATCATTGCCCCGGGCACACACGGGGACGACGTCTTGTTGAACCTCGTCAAGACGGTAATGCCCGCGGAGGGCTATGCGCTTTTGCTGGTCGTGCTGGTCTCGATAGTTATGTCGAGTCTGGATTCACTGCTGAATGCCGGTGCGGTTGCTTTTACCGAAGATATTGTCAGGCCCTTTGCAAAAGTACCGGACACAACTGCCCTGAACATTGGTCGTTGCGCGACTATTGTCATTGCGGCAATCGCCGCAGCCGGTGCAGTTGCCGTCCCAAGTATTATCAGTGGTTTGCTCACCTGCTATGCTATTTGGGCTCCCGCCATTCTCCCTGCGCTTATCATCGGGTTGTGGATTAAGCATCCGAGGCCTCTGGCCGGAATCCTGTCTATGGGTATCGGGGCAACAATCGCTGTGGTGCTATGGGTAATCTTTAAGTTCGTCTTTGGTTGGTCGATTGAAGTATGCGTACCTCGTGTTATTATTCCGGCTCTCGGAGCAGCACTCCTGGCTTACTTCCTGGGACACTGGATTGACAGGTATCGACACGGAGCTTGACGAATTATGGTGTATCTTGTATTCATTGCTTTTTCGGTTGTGTTTGTAGTTGTCGCCGGCGTGTGGGTTGCAGTTGCGCTGGTCAAGGCCATATCCCGCAAACATTCGCCCACTGACGACGGTGACACGTAAGCGGCGGTCTTTTATTCTATAGTTCGCGCACCTGCGGTGCAATTTCGGCAGCAACGCAAAACGCGGGCATAAAACGCAAGTGATGCCTTTTACTACCTCTTATCTTCTTCTCCGTGGCGAACTGATTGTTACCTTCAAAGGTTTCGTGCTCTGGACCTTTGCCCAGACGACAAGGTCGGTCCCTTGGAGCCTGTCAACACGGGCACTTCTGAAATCACTTCTTTCCACACGCTTGCCGTTAATGCCAAGGACGGCTCTTTTTCTGCCCCAGTTCTTAACCACCAGAGGCAAATTCACAACAGGATGCTCTTCATTGGCGGCGATGGTGAACTCAAGAACGCCTGCCTCTTTCTCGTTCCTGATGATGTAGGCACGCTCGGTCGGGTCATAACCTTCGCTCACATAGCCCTGGCTCGTGACCTCGAGCTTGGGCGGCATAGCCCAGGACCTTGCCAACAGTGCAAGCTCGCTCGCTTTTTTGTCGGTCATGCCGTTGAGCATTATCTTGGTCATAGTGTTTTTCGTCTGTGTGTAGTGCTTCCACCTGATATGTGTCAGAGAGGAATGTGCGGCCCTGTCGGCAGCCATTGCGAAGCGACCATCCGAAGGATTCTGTGCCGTAGGCCAGTGGTTCCACCAGGGGAAAAAGCTTACATCGCGTCGAATGCAGTTTCTAAAAGGATTTATAAGCTGCATGGGCAGTTCTGCTTCGGGAAACACTATGACAAAGGGTTTATATTTCGATTTTGTATTGACGAGCTGAATACACGCCTCCGGAGGTTCATCCATACTTAAGGGTGCTTCCTTAGCCCAGCTATATGTATGACTCTTGCCGTTGAAGTTGGCCAGTGTGATTGCTTCGGTCTCGATAACACTTTCGGGCGTCTGTCCCGGCCCCATAACGACAATACTTTCCTGCCACTCGTGCCACACGTGCGGCTGTGCCATTGCCGTGCTGTGCAGCGTCACCTTTCTGACCGCCACTCCATCCGGCCAGACCGTGAAAATCTCGTCCGCCCAGTCGCCCCAGCCTGTGCGCTCATCAACATGGGCGAATTGATACCGGATGTCGACAAGAGCATAACGCCAGTGAACGACAGTGCGTGCATTGTTGGTTTCGATTATCCTGACATTAGAATGACGACACTGCTTATCCGACATGGGTTCGTCGCATCCTGTAGTTTTTTTGTCTGCGGTCTCTGTGAACTCGTTATTGTACCAAATGTTGTTTTCCGTAACCCAGTGCGGAATATAACTGGTACCTCTCCAGAAAATCAATCTGTATGGCGTCTTCTCGAAACGCACGACGACATCGGGATAATCACCGACAGGCCAGAAGTTATCCCACTGCTCGTAATACTTAAGATGCGTGTAAAAAGCTCCGAATGGTCCCTCGCCTTTGGGTCCGCAAGGCAGCACGCGCATTGGAATATCCGGGGCCTTCGTTGGTTTATCGTTAGCATATTCTTTCGCAATTTCTTTTGCAGACAACGCTCTGTTGAAAATCTTCAATTCGTCTATAATACCGTCATAGAAAATATCCGTGGCCATATGCGGGGCGCTGCGAACCCCGCCTGTGGGTTTTACCTGCTCGGCATATTTGCCGACAAAAAACGGCTGGTCAGCCTGAACGAATTTGGCTTGAGTATCCAGCCTCGCTGCTTCCTTGCCGTCTATGTAGATTACCATGCCCCTGCTCGGCTCGAACACACCGGCAATATGATTCCACTGCCGCAGGGCAAGTTTTGCCTCTGTTGTGGTCTTTTTCGCAGCGCCGCCTTCGAATATCTTCAGTCCGACCTGCCCTTTGTCGCCGACGCCGAAAAAGTAACCATTCTTTTCTCCCTCATGCCGGCCGGCTATCGTGCACCAGTTCAATGGATACGCCCCCAGTGCGACCCAGGCCTCGACACTGAAAGCCCCCGAAATCCTGGGCGCCTTTGCGGATTCACGAACGATATAACAAGACAAACCGTCGAGTTGCAAAGCAGAGCCTGAAACACCCTCGACCATCTTGAAGAAGCCCACAACGGTATCTTCAGCCCCCCCAATACTTTCAACAACTTTGCCATCCCGGGCCTGGTCGAACTTCCACCAAGCCACAGGTCCTTCAGCCGCTATAACCGGCCGGCTTAAAAACATGATTATTACTATTACACCTGGAACTATGCTTTTCATCTTTATTATCTACCTATCCTATTCCACATAACGGTTAATTAATCTGAGATTTCTCATTTGCGCGCCCTGATAATATCGCCACGGCTTTCAGCCGTCGTAGACTATCCATACCGCTTTGAGATTTCAAGTATTTTCGGTGATTTCCCTGGTTCATACCGCCGTAAACGATTAAGCGATAGGCCCGGGTATCGTGGACAAACAGCCGGACCGAACTTCGGACGATGAAATGC
>JAUWKC010000025.1 GCA_030607345.1 Planctomycetota bacterium
AGAATTCAATACCGTTCCCTGCTATGGCTCCGCTTAACGCATCGAAACTGCCGCCAAACGAGACGTGGAAACCAGGCGCAACAACGAAAGTTCCGGTCTCGTCTCTCAGCCCTTCGAACTGGGCTTCGTTCGGCAGCTCACTAACGCAATGACTCTCAACATTACCGATAAAGTTGATTTGGTTTGTGCCTGAATTGTCTTCGAGGCTGCCGTCGCCGACAATGATTGCGGTAACAGTTGAGCCGCCCGTGAACGTGACCACGTTCGGCGTCTCAATGAAAACAACGCCTTTTAGCGTGACATGACCCGAAAATGTCGGATTAGTACCGGCAACTATTCGCACGTTTTCAAAGGTTGCATCCGACGTAGTATCTGTTGAAGAATCCACGGTGTTGACGGCATACTGCTCGAAAATTCCGGGGTCCGGCTCCGGGAATTCTTCCATTGGCACACCAAAAGAAACGTGGTTGTCTATTGCCGCCTGTCCTGTTTCACCACCTATCGAAGCCTGGCCGCCTTGCAGGTCTACTGTGGCAAGCCCGTTTGCAATATGGACATCGCCGGCTATGTGCGAGTTGCCTATGATTGACAAAGCCAAATTCGAACCGGGGCTTTCAATATAAACGTCAGACTCGACAGATACATTGACACCTTCCAGCTCAATATTTCCCGCTAACGACAAGGGTCCTTTTGTTGCTACCCCATAGTCAAAAACGGTATGTGGTCTGGTTCCGAACTGGTAATTGGCCCTGAGTGTTTTCGTCAACGACCCGTAAGTTCCGGTTACGTCGACCTGCAGCATTTCGGCGCCGACTGGTCCGACTTGTGTGATCTGCACCGAAAAGCTCTGCCCTTTTAGTGAGTCGAGTGTTACGGACGGCACGGTTATAGTTGAACCTGTATAGTCCGTCGTAATGTTTGATATCCCGTTACCGGTCAGGTCGGCCTGAAGTGAATGTGAATTTGCCGAGTTTGCCAGCATCTCGAATACATCGCCATGGTCTGTTTTTCCGGGTGCCGAAAAGCGGCCCAGCCAGAAGCGCATAATCTCAAGTCCGGATTCGGCCGAGGCCCGTGCCCCGTCGGCTTTGCGCTGGTTCTCGGCAAGCTGGACGTTCACTCCGGAACTTGAACAAATAGAAACAGCCCAGGCCGAAAGTGTGGCCAGAATTATCATCGCCAGCAAAAGTGCGGCGCCCCTGCGAATTCTGCGGGAATTCATTTCTTCCCCCCCTTAAATTGTCTGAGTGTATGGACTACGTATGGGCTAATGCCTCCATGTCCTTCACTGTAATTAATTATAAGAAATAAATCCTGCCAAAGCAAAAAACCGCCCCCGCCTGCAAATGCCCATCAGGCAATCAGCAGCGACCGATAAAATCCTCCGTTGCTGTATTGATGCGGGGCATTTCGCCCCGATTGGTTGTCGAACCTTATCAGTATTCGCGCCAGGACCAACCTGACTTAGAAGCTCATCTGCAGCCTGGCGCCTATCACCACTGCGTCACCGGCGGTCCCTTCCCCGCCCGGATTCGTCACGTACTGGATACTCGGACTAACGACCAACCGGTCGGTTATCTGGCAACTGTAGTAAAGCTCCCAGACAGTCTCGTAGTCGTCGGTAAAGCCGGCAGCCTGGTCGCTGAATATTCCCTGGGCGAAACCCACAGCGAGCACATCATCGTCCCGGTCGGGCAAAAGGCCCTGGTACTGAACGCCCGCGCTCCAGAAATTTGTTACTTCGTTTACGCTCCCGCTTGCCCAGCCATATCGACCAAAAAAACCAAGACCCTGACTGTTGGCGGGGTCGTTGTTCTCCCTGCACAGTGCTTGGTCGAAAGTGAGGTAGAAGCCGGTATCGTCACGGCGGACCCGGCCATCGGAGAACCGCTGCTTATCCTGCGGGTCATACCACAAACCGACTCGGTAAGCTCCCTGTAAGGGACCGTTAAGAGAATGAAACTGCGGTGTCAAGCCTGTCTCGATAATATAGAAAAAATAATCTTCATTGTGGAAAGTAGTGCTGGAGCCTGTCTCGCGGATGTCGGCCTGGGCATCGGCTGCTGCTGCGGATACATACCACCGCTTTGTCGGCGCATAATAAACCGCCACACCAAGCCCGTAGTCCGGAAATGGAATGGTAGGGTTGTTTATCAGGGCGTTGTTGAGAAACTGTGTGTGTTCGTCGTTGGCGTAGCTGCTGCAGTCGAACGCAACCGGACAACCCCGGTGCTCAAACCCACCGGTAAGGTCCATCTTACCCAGCCGAACGCGAAGCGATTCATTCCGGAACGCGTGCTCATACCACAACTCGGTGACATCAATCGAACGCCTGGCTCGGGCGTCTCCGTTTACCCCGAAGAAGCTGCCAACCGCCGGGTCATTGATTCCTTCTGTTTTTGACCATACCCCCTCGGTCAGCATATAGACGCTCCCGCCTTCAATCCCAAGCAGTTTGCCAAGGTCCGCTGAGAGTTCCAGGTCATAGCTGCCTGAGAAACGGCCTGCCCGCCGGTGCGTGCTGGTGCCCCCGTGTGCGTTTTGCTGATAAATCTGCGTGACACTGAGAGACAATTGGACACCCCGGTCAAGCAACTCGTCGTTCGCTTTCTGAAAGAGCTCTGGAAGCGCCTGCCGCGGCGCTGGACTTCCAGCCGCTGCCGCCAGCCTGCCCCCCTCGGAGCCGCCAAATCCCGCGGGCATCAGTGCCAATGAAGCAATTATTGTTGATAAGAACCTGGGTTTGCACATCTATTTTGCCTTTCTGACGTTGTGGAACAGCACTCTCGGCGCCAAGTAAACACACTGTTAGCCCTTACCTGCCTCACTGCCTGCGCGCGGAAGTACGTTTAACTGGGGCCACACAATAAATGTAAGCGAGCGGCTTCTGGCCGGTGTTTTTTACATCATGGAGCGTACGGGGCGGTATGTATGCCACCTGGTTTTCAGTCATTTCGTACAAGCCATCATTGCCGATGATTATTTGGCCACCCCCGGTGAGGAAAACCAGCATTTCTTCGTGAGCTTCGGTGCTGTGTTGACCGCAGCTCTGGCCAGGCTCCAAACGTACCAAACCCGAACGCATTCCGTTTGTCTGCGTTTCAGCCGACAACAACTCCTGATATTCGACATCAGCTTTCAAATTGACAATATGAATTTCCTTTTCTGGCAGCATCGCAAAAAACGTTCCCGCTCCTTCATTGTCTCGAAGCCATCTGGCCGCAAGCTCGGAAAAATATCGGCCCGGAAATCTGACGATTTTGAACACCTTGTTCGTACATTAACCGCCTCTTGTTTTAGCCTCCGCGGTTTATTCCAAAAACGAACCTACGTGTTGCCCCCTTTTTAGCCGCAAGCGGGTCAGGATGCCGCAGCGTTCCTCCGGAGAGTACCAGAACCACTTTGCAACGGGGAAGCCTTGTGTAAGAGGGAAGTTCCCTGTTTCAAGCATCTCCTGGTTAGCGCGGGGGCCCGCACTAAACAGTACCCATGTCACCGGTGAGTCTATAGGGTCATTGTACATTAGAAGGTTATCAGCCTCAGAGCTTGGAAAGCCCGCGGGGACATAGAGACGCTGTCTGCCAAACGGAGTACCGAGGAAATCGTACCTGGCACCTACGGCGATGTACTTGTAGGTACGGCCCCTGTTGAACTTGTCCTCAACCTGCGCATAGCGGATTCTACCTATCTGGCCGCCCGGCAAATAGCTCTCGTCGACCAATTCCTCGGGTAGGGCGTACGCGTGCTCGAGAGCCCAGGGGTTGCAGTCCGCCCGGGTGGGAGGATATCTGTTACTGTTGTCCAATCCATAAGACTCCAGCGCCATTGCTATGCCGTAGAGCTCGGCGTTGACGGCGACAATCGTAGCCTGCTCCCTTGCCCGGCCCAGCACAGGCATCAGGATTGCCATCAACAACGAAATGATTCCGACAACAACAAGTAATTCAATTAGCGCAAAAGCTCGTTTCATAAGCGACAGTCCACATTGAGCCAAGACCGCTAAGCGAAGCCTTGACACTTACGATTATTTAGTCGCTCCACACGCCCCGCTGCCCGGCACACATTTGAGCCAGCTATCGGTCATCCACGCGAAGTCAAACATATCAACTTTACCATCTCTATCGACATCGCCCGGCAGATTGTACCTGCCATAAGCTCTATCGGTGAGTACTTTACCGTTTCCATCGTAATTTAGAACCCACATGCGGTAATTGTCTTTTAATCCGCCCTCCTGGTCAAGAATGCCAATCACATCGAAAGGCCCGGTCAGATTGTTCGAACCGGTCCGAATACCCCAGCCGAGACCTAATTTCAGGGGAAATGTCTTTTGTCCGTCCGTTATCAGCATCTCGGCGTCGGGACCCCAGGAATTCGCATCGATAAAGACAACATTCTTGATTCGTACCAGGCGGCCCTGATAATACTCGCAGCCGAAATCCCGGTTGGGGTCAAAAATAAAGTCATCGTTAGCGTCTTTAAGCTCGTCGAGAGTGATAAGTTCCGGTTGTGGCAGTCCCACACCGGGCTCAATGAGTTCAATTGTGAAATCATTCGCCTGGTCCGTATCGTGCCGTTCATTAATGTTTGTCTTGCCCCCGTAAAACTTGAGCAGACCGGTAACGCGGACCCTGTCACCGGGAGCGAACTCGTAGCCGCTGCAGGGGTCGTGATTTATGCGATAAACCTCCTGCAGCCATTCGTTGTTGCTGTAGGTGCCGCTGCCGCCTGGGATATTATCATATACCTGACCCATCCAGACGGCGGTGCCGGCATGGTCGTTGGCCTCACCCTGGACGTATATCTGCCACATCGCACCTGGCCCGAAATGTGCATCGGCGTTTGGTGTGGCGTCCAGCATGAAATCGGGTCGATTGAGGACTATTCCCTCCACTGTCACCTTATTCGAAGTCACCAAATCGGGATGTCTTCCGTAACCATCCTCATACACTTCCTGTATTTGCCGATGGGTGTCACTGAAGCCGTAATCAAGCAAAATAAGGGGCAGTATCCAGGTTGCGGCGAAGATTCTTATCGTCGTCCGTACCTTCATAACCTAAGCCTCCAATAAACCAGCAATTGACAAAATAAACTGCGCATAATAATATTAAAAAAGTGCTACGAAGTCAACGAAAAATTTGTGTTTTCCCAAAAAGCTCTTCTTGGGTATGATATCGAGCGTTTTGATAGGTCGCAAACCGCCCTTTGAGCGTCGCAGCCGTCAGGAGGAAAAAATGGCATGTATTGAACGTATAGGTATTTCGCTGGATAAAAAGCTGCTCTCGGCGTTTGATAAACTCATCAGTCGACAGGGCTACCAAAGCCGGTCCGAGGCCGTACGCGACCTCTTGCGCCGCCGGATAAGTCAGGCCCGCCTTGATAATCCTGAATCCAGGGCTGTCGCCGTAGTTTTGGTGGTTTACGAGCATCATGCGACAAAACTGATGGAGAAACTGACCATCCTGCAGCACTCGCACGTATTGCAGACTATCTCGTCGATGCATATACATCTTGATGACCACGATTGTCTTGAGCTGATTGTGCTGCGAGGACGTGTGAGCGAGATTGACAAAATGGCCCAGAAGATAGTCAGCCTCAAGGGCGTTAAGCTCGGGCGGATTAACCTCGTTGCGGCCCAGACAATCTGACCCGACGTCAGGCAGCGGGCTTATAGTTCAGCTTTGCCGCTTGACAAGACCAGCAGCGCCAGCTTCTAATATGTATAAGGGCGATTAGCTCAGTTGGTTAGAGCGCACGGATCACACCCGTGAGGTCACTGGTTCGAGTCCAGTATCGCCCATTTTTCTAACCCCGGATATGCTCTTATGGACGATTCTGTGACGTCAATTTTGCCGACTTTGCTGTAATCGCGGCCAACTGGCTGGTCGGCAAATAACGCCGATTCGCCTTGGTGCGGGCACCGGCATCAGGGGTCTAAGTATAGGCGGGCCACTTGCTTTTTCGCCGCCGGTATGTTATGCTAATCTCCTCGGCCTTTGGCAGCCGGGCTCTGGCGCTTACAACAATAACCGTCATACATATCAAGGAGGAAGACATGAGCGGTATTTTCGGAGTAGTCTCGCAGGGAAATTGTGCACGAACGCTTTTCTACGGCACGGATTACCATTCGCATCTCGGCACCGAATACGGCGGTATTGCAGTACTCGGAAAGGATTTTACACGCCAGATACACAACCTCAGCCAGGGCCAGTTCAAGTCGAAATTCTACGATGATTATGAACGCCTCGAAGGCAACAAGGGCATCGGTGTCATCAGCGACTATGACGAGCAGCCCATTTATCTCAACTCAAGATTCGGACCGTTCTGCATCGTAACCGGTGGATTTATTGAAAACGCCGAAGAACTAACAGCAGAACTGTTAAATAAAGGCGTCTCGTTCAGCGAAGTCAGCAAAAGAGCCGTTAATACCCCGGAGTTGATAGCCAAACTAATCAACCAGGGAAGTAGTCTGATAGACGGTATAGAGAAGATGTTTGCTGCCATTGAGGGTTCCTGCTCGCTGCTTCTGCTGCATAAAGACGGCGTATACGCTGCAAGGGACAGGTTTGGCTATACGCCGCTTCTCGTCGGCAGACGCCCCGACGCCTGGGCCGTCACCAGCGAAACCAGCGCCTTCCCCAATAACGGCTTTGAGATTGTAAAGGGCCTTGAGCCTGGAGAGGTCGTGCTTATAAATGAACAGGGCCTGACAAGAAAACGCCCGGGACCGGGACAGGTCAACCAAATCTGTGCGTTTCTCTGGATTTACACCGGCTTTCCGGCCTCGACCTACGAAGGCATAAATGTCGAAATCGTCAGGGAAAGATGTGGCCGATTCCTTGCCAGACGCGATAAGGACATTAGTGTTGACGTTGTCTCAGGCGTCCCGGACTCCGGATGTGCCCACGGATTAGGATACGCGATGGAATCCGGCAAACCCTTCCGACGCCCACTGGTCAAGTACACCCCGGGATACGGCCGAAGCTATACTCCACCTTCACAGCAGAAACGCGACTTCATTGCGAAAATGAAGCTCATCCCCGTTAAAGAGGTGATTGAAGGCAACAGCATTGTCGTCTGCGAAGATTCTATCGTCCGCGGCACCCAGCTTAAGAACTTCACCGTAAAGAAATTGTGGGATTGCGGCGCCAGAGAGGTACATGTAAGGCCCGCCTGTCCGCCGCTGATGTTCCCCTGCCGGTTCAATTTTTCAACGCGCTCCATCAACGAACTTGCCGCCCGCAGAGCCATTCGCAGTCTCGAAGGACGCGACATAGAAGACGTGTCCGAGTATATAGACCACAATTCCGAAAAGTACAGGAAAATGGTTCAATGGATAGCCGACGATTTGGGTGTCACCACGCTGCGGTATCAGAGCATGGATGACATGGTCGAGGCCATCGGCCGGCCCGCCGAACAGCTCTGTCTGTATTGCTGGAACGGCCAGTGTCCGAAATCAGACCGGCCCAAGCCTGCGGTCGATATAGTGGAGATAACCGCTCCTGCTGCAAAACAGGCCACGCAGGCAAACGTCAGACTTTAGACGCAATGTTCTGCGCAGCCTGGCCCGGCAATAAAAAAACCCCTGCGCGGCCAGGCGAGAATATCCATTTATATGCTTTTTTCGTTACGTTTGAAGTACTCGCCTTGCGTTTCGCAGGGGCCGGGAAGTACCTGGTCATCCGTGACCAATGTCTCGTAACACCAGCAGCCCGCCTTGGCGCATGGTGACAAATGCCCGGTACTCGCACTGCGCTTATTATCGACCAGACCTATTGCTTTTCTTGACGTGTGGTTTTCGGACTTCTGGCGTGTGCGCAGCCGACAATACTGCTGTGGGATTATTATCGGACCGCTCCAAATAAAATCTACGTTACCGGCAAGCCTCAATCCTTTAATTGCTCCCGGCAGCCGGCCTTGTTATTGGGGTGAAGCACACTTGATTTGTGGAACTGGCACAATTACTGTGATTTGCCTGAATGTCACTGTCGGGGGAATACCGAGACCGGCCGGTTCACTGCTTCAATTAGAAACGCCCGTAAGCCGACAATCGCCAAACAACCAACCAACGTGGCCATACTGAGCACAAAAAGGCCGACTGCAATTGCCGACGTCTTCGCCAAATTTTGAATCAAGCATCTCGCCAAGCTTGTTAAGCAAACTGCATACCTGCCGGCGGCAGGCAGAAGGCTTGTCCTGCCAAAGCCCTGCCAGGTATTCTGCCGTCGTTGTCTCGCCGATGTCTATCTGGGTCCTGATATCTGCAATCGAACGGCCAAAAAACACCGACAGCTCTTTTGTGCTCATCATCTCCAGATGATAAAGCACAAAAACCTGCCTATCCAAAGAGCCAAGGCGGTTGACCGCCTCAGCCAGGTCCTGCATTTTTCTATCGGCCAGAAGCGGCTCGGATAATTTCAACCGCTGTTCGTCTTCACCCTCGCACTGCCCGGCAAGTCTCTTACCCACCGCGTCGACCATAAAGTCAAGCAGCGCCCCCAATTGCCACGCACGCTTCAAGTCCCCTACAAGCGAATACGTCGTCAAAAAGGCATAGAAAGCTATCTCTTCGGCCTTCTTCTTGCTGTCGGTGTGCTGCACACATCTAAGCAAAACGTATCTAAGATAGTACTTAACGACCTGCCCATACACCGCAGGCCTGAAATCCTCGGCGGCAAACGTGACACTCATATCTTACTTATCCTCAATCATCCTTGCCCCCTGTTAGTCTCGACCCTGGCTCAGCCGGGGCCTCAGGCTCTGCTGCCGCGAAGCCTTTCTATTGTTCACACGTCATTTATAACAAATCCGCCTTGCCGGAGAAATCGGGAAAAACCTGATTTTGCTATGAGTTAAACCCTTGTTTTGCATCAGGTTTTCCCTTATCCTTCTCTGCGCAGAACATCAGAGAAGGTCTTGTTCATACCGCTTCTACTACCTCCGGCTCACTCGTATTCGCAAAAACAAGCAGGAATCTATTTCGTGGATTGACTCAAATACTGGAAAAACTCGCTATCACTGCTCAGGACAACTGTGGTCTCCCGCCCCAGAGACTTCTCGTAAGCCTCCAGAGTCTTGACGAACTCAAAAAACTCGTAATCTTTTCCAAATGCCTCGGCATATATTTTGATTGCCTCGGCGTCGCCGGCGCCTTTTGTTTTCTCAGCCTCCATCTTGCTTTCCGCAAGCAGGATGGTCTTGTCCCTGTCGGTTGCCGCCATAATCTTTTCTCTGGCCTCGGCGCCTTCCGACCGGTATTTTTTGGCTATTCTTTCTCGCTCGGCCCGCATCCGCGCATAAACAGAATGCCGCACGTCCTCCGGCAGGTCGGCACGCTTAATGCGTACGTCGATAACTTCGATTCCGTATTCCCTGCCCTTGGCGTTGCAATTGCCGTGCACCTTTGCCATTATCTCGGCGCGGTTTATCGACACAATTTCCGTAAGCGTGTGGCGTGCAAGCTCTTCACGCAGCTCCGAAAAGACTATATCGTCGAGTCTCGCCTGTGCCCCCGCCTCGGACCGTACCGTCTGATAGAACTTCAACGGGTCCACAATGCGCCACCTGGCATAATTGTCAAGAAGAAGATGCTTCTTGTCTTTTGTGATTATTTTCGCAGCCGAGGCGTCATACTCCAGCACCCTGTCCTCGAAGCGGTGTACGCTCTGGACAAAGGGAATCTTAAAATGCAGGCCGGAATCTCTGACAGTCCGAATGTACTTGCCAAGCTGAGTGACAATCACCTGCTCCGTTTCGTCCACTGTAAAAAATGAACCGGCGGCAAGTATCAAAAACGCAATTACCAAAACACCCGCAATGATTAGCTTCGGTTTCATTTGTCACCCCCTTTTTCTTCAAGAGGCAATAACTGCAATAGGTTTCCACCCACGTCACGGTCAATAATAAACTTACGCATGCCCGGGAGTATCCGCTGCATCGTCTCTAAGTACAGCCGCTTGCGAGTCACCGCCTTGGCGCTTTCGTACTCTTTCAAAACCGCAAGGAACCTCGCCGCCTCACCCTGGGCACGCTTTATACGCTCTTGCCTGTATGCCTCGGCCTGCTCAAGAATACGCTGCGCCTCGCCACGGGCCTTCGGCAGTATATCTGCATTATAACCTTCCGCTTCCCTGATAAACCGCTCCTTATCCTCTTTCGCGCTGACCACGTCACTGAATGCCTGCTCAATCTCTTTCGGA
>JAUWKC010000085.1 GCA_030607345.1 Planctomycetota bacterium
CCCGCCGACGTGCAGGTAACCCGTCGGCGACGGTGCAAAACGTGTTACAACAGTTTCGGGCATAGTCTTGCGTTTCCCATATCGGGCAAAGCGTTAAGGGTAAGCTACAATAGGACCATTGTCAAGACCCGGACGCTTCGTTGTGGATTTGGATGCCGGCGACAGATATAATGTGCGACTTTATCGCAGCGATGCCTGGCTCGAGTCGTTCGCTGAAGTCCGCTTTGAAACATTGATTTGCTAAGCGAGCCGGACCAACAAGGAGTCAAATGAGTATGAATGATTCGACAGCTAAGCTGGATTTTATCCGGCAGATTGTGGCCGAAGACGGCAAGACCGGCAAATGGCACGGCAGGGTTCATACCCGCTTTCCGCCGGAGCCAAACGGCTATCTGCATATCGGACACGCAAAGGCTATCTGCCTGAATTTTGGCATAGCCGAGGAATTAGCAGGGCTGTGCAATCTCCGCTTCGACGATACCAATCCTGAGAAAGAGGAAGCCGAATACGTCAAATCCATCATAGAAGACGTTCGCTGGCTCGGCTGGGACTGGGGCGACCGGCTGTACTACGCATCGGGATATTTCGAGCAAATGCACCGCTATGCCGTTCAGCTTATACAGGCCGGCAAGGTGTACGTCTGCGACCTGACGGCCGAGCAAATCAGACAATACCGCGGCACCTTAACCAAACCCGGCACCAACAGCCCCTATCGTGACCGCAGCGTCGAGCAGAACCTTGATTTATTCGAGCGGATGCGCAATGGGCAGTTCCCCGACGGCTCCAGGACCCTCAGAGCAAAGGTCGATATGGCCCATCCCAACCTGAACATGCGCGACCCCGTGATGTACCGGATTCTCCACGCCACGCATCACCGCACCGCTGATAAGTGGTGCATATATCCGATGTACGACTGGGCGCACGGGCTTGAAGATTCCATCGAGGAAATTACGCATTCGCTTTGCACGCTGGAGTTTGAAAATCACAGGCCATTGTATGACTGGTTCCTTGACCAGCTTGGTGCTTACCATCCGCAGCAGATTGAATTTGCCCGGCTCAATCTGAGCTATACGGTTATGAGCAAGCGCAAACTCCTGAGCCTGGTCCGGGCCGGCTACGTCAGCGGTTGGGACGACCCGCGTATGCCGACCATTTGCGGCCTGAGAAGGCGGGGCTATTCGCCTCAGTCGATTCGCAGCTTCTGCAAACTCATCGGGGTCAACAAGTTCAACAGCACTATTGACCTGGCCCTGCTGGAGCACTGTGTCCGCGAAGATTTGAACAAGACCTCGCCGCGTGTAATGGCGGTGCTGAGACCGGTGAAGCTCGTCATCGACAATTATCCCGAAGGCCAGACAGAGCACCTCGACGCCGTCAACAATCCGGAGGACCCGAGCGCTGGTACCCGCAAGGTTCCTTTTTCGCGCGAGCTTTACATCGAGCGCGACGATTTTATGGAGGACCCACCCAAAAAGTTTTATCGCCTGGCTCCCGGCAGGGAGGTGCGTTTGCGATACGCATATTTTGTCACCTGCACCGATGTGGTCCGGGATTCGAAAGGTGAGATTGTCGAGCTTCACTGCACATACGACCCCGCCACCCGAGGCGGCGACGCACCGGACGGACGCAAGGTAAAATCAACCCTGCACTGGGTCTCGGCCTTGCACGCGCTGCCGGCTGAGGTCCGCCTGTATGGCAATCTCTTTACGAAAGAAAATCCCCACGACGCACCCGATGGCCGGGACTTTACCGCTAATATCAATTCGGACTCGCTGGATGTGTTGACTTCGTGTCGGATTGAACCATCAGTTGCAGATGCAAAGCCGTTGAGTCGATTCCAGTTCGAACGGCTGGGTTATTTCTGCGTTGACCCGGACAGCTCATCCGAAAGGCTCCTATTCAATCGGACCGTATCACTGCGCGACCGCTGGGCCAAAATCCAAAAAGCACAGCAGAAATAGGCAAGTCACTTAGGACAGGTTGAAAAGTTGCCAAGTACTCTCTGTAGCGTTTCCCACAACAGTCCGGCGTCGTCATTTGAAGAAAATCATTTTTACAGATATCAGGAGCAACACCACGCCGAAAATCTTCGTAAGATGCGCATCGGAAATTCCCGTGGCAACTTTGGCGCCCAGCAGGCCGCCGAAAAAGAAGCCCGCGCATACGAAGGCCGCAATCCTCAAATCAACAAAGCCGCTCTTATAGTACGTCCACGCAGCAAGTAGGCCAATCGGCGGCACCATCAGGGCCAGCGTCGTGCCCTGAGCGGTATGCTGTGAAAGGCCGAATAATAAAACCAGCACAGGGATAATAATTATTGCTCCGCCTATGCCGATTAGACCGCTAAAAAACCCTGCAACCAATCCCAACAGGATACAAAGAAATACATTCATAATTTCAACCTCACTCTATTTAAGGTTTTTCAGCCGAAAAGTTCTCCGAATTTTTTCTCTATATCGGCATTTTCACACAGCACCTGGCCGACCAGAACCGCCTTGACGCCCGCGGACTTGAGCTTTTCCACATCGCCTCGCGTTCGTATCCCGCTCTCGGCGACCAGCTCCTTCTTGCTGTCCAGAAGCCCTGCCAGACGCAATGTGGTGTTCAAATCCACCTGCATTGTTGTCAGGTCTCTGTTGTTGATTCCAAGGACGCTGTAGCCTTTTTTGGGAAATCCTATCATGCTTCTGACGGCCAGAAGCGTGTCGGCCTGATGGATTTCCAGAAGCACCGTCAGAGTTAATTCAGCAGCGGCTATCATTAAATCCATAAGCCTGCCGGGCTTGAGTGCTTCCGCTATCAACAGTATCGCATCGGCGCCTGCGGCGCGGGATTCGTAAACCTGCCAGAGGTCGATAATAAAGTCCTTCCGCAGAATCGGCAAATCGACCGCCTGTTTAATTTGATTTATGTATTCGAGCCGGCCCTGAAAATACTTCTCGTCCGTCAGCACACTGATGGCGTCCGCGCCGCATTTGTTATAAATCCCGGCAATCGAGACCGGGTCGAAATCCTCCACGATAACACCGGCAGACGGCGAAGCCTTTTTTACCTCGGCGATAACATTTACACCACGCCTGTTAGGCTTTGTCACTGCCTTATAGAAATTCCGGCACTTAGGCTCCCCGCTTATCTGCTGCTTGAGCTGCTCGAGCGTCTTTTGCGACTTTCGACGCTCGACTTCAGTCCTTTTGTCGGCGATGATTTTGTCTAATATATTTGCCAAGCCCGGTTACTCCACTGCAAATTCATCTCTCTTTTGTTGTCTGGCCTGCTGGCGTATCTTTTGGCCAGGCTACTGTTGGCGGTCCTGCTTTGCGATGTCGACATAAGCCATGCGGACCTGATTAAGCATATCGCTCAGCACCTTCGCTTCCTGTTCGGTCAGGTTGCCCTTGGTCTTGGCCTCGAGCGTCTCGAGCATATCGATGTTGTATTTTGCAAGGTCCAGGTCAGGCTCTCGTTTTTGTCCTTCCTGGCCCTTCACTTCCACCACACCCAACGCGAACAGCGTCTGCATAGAAAGCGTGCTTATCAGTGCTGCAAAATTGCCCTTCGGCAAAGGGCCGGGAGCTCTTTTCTGCCCGGCAGTCTTTTTCTCCTCGGCCTCTTCCTGTGCCGCCAGTATCTCCTTTTCCCTCTGAGCGTCCTGTTTCCAGTCCTCGTCGACTATGACCTTTTTTTCCGGCTTTTTGTCTTTTTGTTCTTCAGCCATTGGGCAAAACTCCTGTACGTTCCGAAGTTTGTCTGGTTTTCAACCGAACTCTATTTGCGATACTTTCTCATATCCCGGTCTATATCTTTTTTTTGTGTGCGCTCATCGATTTTTCTGCGCTTGTCATATTTCCTTTTGCCTCTGGCCAGGGCCAGCTCCACCTTGGCCAGACCTCGGTCGTTAAAGTATATCTGCAGCGGCACAAGCGTAAAGCCCCGTTGTTCCAGCCTGACTCTCAGCTTTCGGATTTCTAATTTGTGCAGCAGCAGCTTTCTTTTTCTGTCGGGTTCGTGGTTGGCTGAGCCGGCCTGTGCATAGGGGGCGATTCTGCTTCCCACCAGCCAACATCCGTTGCCGATGACTGTTGCGTACGAGCCGTCAAGGTCCCCCTGGCCTGCCCGCAGCGATTTCACCTCCGTACCCAGCAGAGAGACCCCTGCCTCGAACCTGTCGACAAGTTCGTAATCGCGATAGGCCTTCTTATTCACCGCTCTGACGGCTTCTTTACGCTTATTCTCACGCGATTTGGCTGTCATTCAGGCTATGATACCCAAGGCTACCGATTTTGCAAGAGCCCCAGCCGACTCACACGGTGCCCGCCGGCCTTACGTTCTTGCCTGTTACTCCGGTAACGGAGTCGCCGATGTCCTCACGAATTCTATCAACCAGCGTCCTGAGTCTGCCAACCACGTCCGGATGCTCAGCGGAAAGGTCCTTTTGCTCGCCAATGTCCTCCTCGAGATTATAAAGTGCCTCAGGGATTCTCTTGTTATCTCTCTTACGCTCCAGGACAAGCTTCCATTTGCCGGAGCGAACAGCCCCAAGTTGGGTCTCGAAGTAGTAGAATAACGCCTTGTAGGGAGTTTTTGCCTTCGGGTCCGTCATCAGTGCCGAAATATCCTTTCCGTCAATAATCCGGCCCGTGGGTACTTTTGCACCGGCCAGCTTTGCCAATGTCGGCAGAAAATCCATCGTCGTTGCTATTTCCGAGCAAACGCCGCCGGCGCCGATTTTGCCGGGCCAGCGCATGATGCAGGGTTCGCGCATGCCCCCTTCATAGGTTGCGAATTTGCCGTCTCGCAAAGGCTTTGCAGAGCCGCCGTGCGCGCCTTTTGAAAGCCAGGGTCCGTTGTCGGAGGTGAAAATGACCAGCGTCTTTTCATCAATGCCAAGCTCCTTGACGGTCTCGAGGATTTGGCCGACCGACCAGTCGATTTCCATAATCACATCGCCGTAAAGCCCCTGCTTTGATTTGCCCTTGAACTTGTCGGATACGTACAGCGGCACGTGCGGCATGGTATGAGGCAGATACACAAAGAAAGGCTGGTCTTTGTTTTTCTTAATGAACTCCACGGCTTTTTCGGTATAGCGCCGGGTCAACTGACTCTGGTCCGGCTTACGCTCGATTGTCTCTTCGTTTTCGACGAGCACAACAGGGCTCATATCGTTCGAATAAGGAATCCCGAAGTAGTAATCGAATCCCTGCTTCGTCGGCAAAAACTCCGGCAGATGTCCCAGGTGCCATTTCCCGATGCAGCAGGTGGCGTAACCGCGGCTCTTTAGAATATCGGCGATAGTGACTTCTTCGGGATTCAGGCCGATATTGTCCCTCGGAAACAGAACACGCGGGATGCTCACGCGCATGGGGTAGCACCCGGTAAGCAAAGCAGCCCGCGACGGCGAGCAAACCGGCGCAGCCGCGTAAAAGTCCGTGAATTTGGCGCCCTCCGCTGCCATCCGGTCGAGATTCGGCGTCTCAAAACCCTCTGCCCCGAAGCACCCCACATCCGCGTAGCCCTGGTCGTCGGTAAAGATGATTATGAAGTTTGGTTTGCGGCCGGCGGACCGGCTTTCACAGCCCGGCATTGCCAGGGCGGTTGCTGCCACGCCCAATGTCTTCAGGAATTGCCGGCGGCTATAGCTGTCTCTATCCATTTGTGTCTTCTCCTTTCCAAATGTGGTGAACCTATGACCCTTTGAATTGTACCATTTCACTTTCTTTATAGCCGATGCGGATGGCCTTGACCTGAACAACAGCACCGGAATCCAGCACGACAGGCCTTGAGTAAATCAGCCAGCGCCCTTGCTCGCCGAGCTGATACCCGACAGAAGCACCCTCGGTAGCACAGCTTATCTTCACCAGGACCCGACCCGGCCCGGCAGCCGTCGTCTTAATAGTCGGCGTATCCGTTACCGGCTGCTTTCGCCCGGGCCACATCCGCTCGATAAGCTCGTCTTCGTCGAGACCGCCCAAATCGCCGGTGTCCTTAATCCACTTTTCCAGCACGGCACGCATCCTCTTGAGTATCTGTTGGTGTTCGGGCGAGTCGGTCAAATTGTTCACCTCGTGCGAGTCGGCCGTGATGTCGTACAGTTCCTCGGCAGGCTTGGGATGCTCGAAGAAAAGCTTCTGCGGCCCGGTAAGTGCGCCCTCGGCGTTAAGGCGACGCCACTCCTGCATAATGGGCATCTTTTCCATATAGTCGATACGCTGTGCGTAGGGGACCTCCGGCGTGAAGTTCCGGATGTATCGGTAGCGCTTGTCGCGAGCAGTTCGGATATAGTCGTTCGGACCCAGGTCCATGCGATTGCGACCGCCAAAAACATAAGCTCTCGGCTTGCTCTTGCCGCGGCCGAGCAGCACCCTGCCCTGCATGTAAGGCGGCACTTCAATATCAGCCAGACTCAGCAGTGTGGGGGCAAGGTCTATAAGGTTGACCAAATCGTCGCATACGCTGCCCGGTTTGATGACTCCGGGCCGGCGGATAATCAAAGGCACGTGCAGGCCGGAATCATACGGCCATCTCTTACAGCGCGGCAGCCCCCGACCGTGGTCGCTCCAGAAAAACACCACCGTATTCTCAGCCAGACCGTCCTGTTCCAACTCCTCGAGGATGGAGCCGACCTCTTTGTCCATCTTCGTGATGTTATCGTAATATCGTGCCAGGTTCCTGCGAACGACTGGCGTGTCGGGATAGTACGGCGGCACCTCTACTGCCGCAGGGTCGTGAACCAGCTTCTCGCCCTTGCGCCGCCAGCATCGCGATTCGTGCGTTGTCGTCAGGTTAATAACGCTGAAGAACGGCATGTCCTTCGGACGGTTGCGCCAGTGGGCTTTCTTGCCGCACTGGTCCCAGGCGGTGAACGGCAAAGCGAACTGATAATCCGTTTTCGATTTATTGGTGCAGTAGTAACCGGCGGCCCGCAGATACTCGGTAAAGCATTTGACCTGCGGTGGGACAACCCCCTGGTAGCCTTTGTTCTTTGTCCGCATGTGCATTGTGCCGAGAGTCCCCGGGTGCACGCCGGTTATTATCGACGAGCGTGTTGGTGCACACACCGGGAAGGATACGAAGGCGTTGCTATACCGACGGCCCTGCCCGGCCAGGCGGTCCAGGTTCGGAGTCACCGCATA
>JAUWKC010000105.1 GCA_030607345.1 Planctomycetota bacterium
CCAAAAACAGCGCCGCTATCTGCCTTACGTAATACTTTCTTGACATTTTTCTCACACCTTCCATTTCATTTCCCCTTATTATAGTAACCTCTAAGTCCAAGTTCCCTCAATGGTCTCTCTATCCTTATGCCCGGCCACAAAGTCGGGCCAAATCTCTTTACCATCTTCCCATCAGCGCGATGTTAACTCGCCCTTTACCTTCGCGTGTGTCACTGGTCGCATTAAGCGGGTAGCCGTAGTATACGGCCCCGCTGAAATTGTCACCGAGTTCGACAATCGCGCCGGTGCCTACGGACATTAGTTCTTTGTGTTCGACTTCAGTTCCCACAGGCTCCCGTATCTTGCCGCGGCCATAATCAAAGAAGGCCAGCGGAGCGAGCTTCCGGAGAAACGGTTTGCTGGTTTGCTGCTGCTGTGGGGCCTCGGTTTTCTCCAAGGACTCGTCATACTTGACAAGGTCAAATTCGTATTGAACCGATGCGAGGACTCCACCGTCGGCAACATATTCATATTCGTCGTAACCCCTGACCGTGTACATCCCGCCGAAAGCGGTCATCTTGGCAGGGACGAGCCTTTCGTCTGAGCCTATCCAGCGGAAACTGCCGCTAAGCCGACCGATTTTGTCGGGGTCCAGGTACTGACTGTGAGCGACAGAAGCCTTGTAGATAGCGAAAATTGGGTCCGAATTGGTACGTGCCAGCCCGAATTCGCTGGCTGACGATTCACCGCCCAGGCTTCGAGACCAGTCAAGACTGATATTCGTCCTGGACATATCATCGGAGCGATGCACGTCAAGACCACCTCCTGCAAGCCAGAACTTAACGTCAGCAGCCAGGTATGGAGCAAACGGAGGAAAGTCGGGCGTGACCTTACTTCTGGTGTGCTCGATGCTGCCCTTAACGTCAACGAACCAACCTTCAGCCTGAAGCAGGTTGTAGCGCAGCTCGCCGCCATAGAAGGAGCCGCTGCCCAGAAACCCGAAAGGTCCTGCCTCGGGGCTGATGTCAAACTCGCTGTAGCCGCCATACAAGTTCAGTCGCAGCCCTGGTCCCGACAATGGGAAATCATAACTGCCGTACAACGAGTAGTTTTCATTTAGGGTCGAATCCCAGGGGGCCTGATAAATCGCTGTAAACCTGTCGTCTATACCGAGGAGGTTCGTATTGATAAAGCCAATTCTCGGATTCCACTGTCTTTCGCTGGTACCGGAGTTGTCCGCCTGGATGAACAAGTGCCAGGGATTTGCTTCGTAGATATCGTAGGCCACGGCAAGTGAGTTTGGTTCCACAGCCGGGGTGACAGTTGCCGAGACGTAACGGTCGGGGTTCAGATTAAGCAGGTTCACAAAGTCATCCAGCCTTTTCTGATTGGCCACTTGTCCGGCCTTAATCGGCGACCATTGTTCAACCGCCGAACGCTTAAGATAGCCCTTTTCTGTTTGGTTCTGGTTAGGGTCGTATGTCTTTATCGTGACAGCCGTCACTTTCGCCTCGAGTGACTTTTATTGGTAATATGTCGTTACGTAACGCGACGCCCTGGCTAACTGCGTCGACCGGTACGTAGACGTATATGCCCGAGTAGTTTTTCTGCCGATAAACAGAGAGGATGTACTGGGTAAGGCCCTGGATTGTTCTTGCGGAGACCTGGCGAGGCTTGCCGGGCTCTAAGGTGATTTCCCGGAGCACTCTGAAGTCGTAGAGGTACTTGCTCTCGGCCTTATCGAGCGGCAGCTCGGAGGCGTTGTATATCAAGGGCATCTTCTCAAATAATTTGTCGGTCGATATCAGGGTGTTGCCGGCGAGGTTGACCTGCCTGACGGTCATGCGTGCGGTCGTATCTTCCGGCAGGTCGATGTCGGCAATCGTCTGCTCCAGACGCAACATAGCTTTTTCAAAATCTTCTTGTTTGGCCTTTTGCTCGGCCTGGCGTTTGGCCTGCTCGGCCTCCTGGCGCATTTGCTCAATTTTGTCGGCGTCGGCGGCCTTTTCTTCTAAAGACCCAGCCGCGACGGCACAATGAGTAACACTGCCCAGAAGGCACACAACGAGAAGGCACGTTATGCTTCTTCTACAATCCATTTCTACTCTCCTTAAACACAAACTGACCACGTTTAGACTTTCCTAAGTTTAGATGGAAATTCACAACCCCCTACATTCCTGCCCCTCAGCAAACGCCCAAGAAGGCATACTTCAACAGTACCTTTGCCAGTGATAAAACCGCCCTGAAACCCCTGCGTGCCTTCCGTGGCGCAACATCGAGTGTGGAATAGTAATTTGTATGTTACCGAATAGCGAGTCAAAAGTAAACAGAAAAATGCAAATTTTTTGAAAAAAAATCTGCTTATCAGTACTGGTAATGGGCTTTTGGGCGACTATTTGATGAAGCAAGGGATGTTTTACAACAAGATGGCGGCGTGGAGAGTATTGTTATAGGACCTGCAAGCGGCAGAGGCCGACCATATCGTCTGGCGGCGCCGGTTGATTTTGGCTCCGAAAAACCGTATGATATGTGTGTCAATTGGAGGTGGCAATGAAAAGGTTGTTGTGCCTGTTAGCACTTATGGTGGTGGAGACTGCGGCCGGCGGCGCTGAGAGTTTGCGTTTTGTGGTGACGGCCGACACCCAGGGCAGTGACGGAAACGGTGTCAACAGCACGGTACTGGCTGAGATTGTCCAGGCGACTATCAGTGAAGGTGCGGATTTTATCATTGTCGCCGGCGACCTTGTTGACGGCAGTTCGGGACAAGGTACATTCGAGTCACAGCTCCTTCACTGGCGGGATATAATGCAGCCGTTGTACGACGCGAATGTGGATGTGTATCCGGTTCGGGGAAACCACGATACCGGCGGCAATCCGAAGGCAGACTGGGACAATGTTTTTGCCGGAGAGTACGCCCTGCCCGACAATGGTCCGAGCGGCGAGAAAAATGTTACTTACTCATTCACCCACGAAAATGCCTTCATTGTCGGGCTCGACCAATACACGAACATCCATCGTATCAACCAGGCATGGCTGGATGAGCAACTGGGCTCAAACACAAAGCCACACGTTTTTGTCTTCGGGCACGAGCCGGCGTTTAAGCTGTTCCATTGGGACTGTCTTGGTGAGTATCCGGATGAGAGAGACATTTTCTGGAACTCCATAGTAGCTGCCGGCGCACGGGTGTACTTCTGTGGGCATGACCACAGTTACAACCATGCTCGAATTGACGAGCACGACGGTAATCCTAATAACGATGTGCATCAGCTTGTGGCTTTGGGCGGCGGCGATTTGTTCTACACCGATGGTTTGTATAACGGGGACAATGGTTCATGGACGCCGCGGCGTCTCGACCATGCCGACGGCGTGCGAGGTTATATTTTTGTTGAGATTGACGGTCCGAACGCAACGCTGAGCTGGAAACGCAGGACCGGGGTCGGCGAGTTCGAGGTCGGCGACGTTTTCAGCTATACCGCCGGGCCGGTTGATGCTGTTGCTGTCAGCTTTGCTGATTCGGCGCTCAAGGCTGCGATAGAAGCCGAGCTTGGTATTTCAGAACCGAACACAACGGACATTCTTAACCTTGTGAGTCTCGATGCTAATTCGAAGGGGATTGCCGAGCTTACCGGGCTACAGTACGCGGTCAATCTGGCGACACTGTATCTGGACGAAAACCTGATTGGCGATGTCTATGCGCTGTCGGGACTGACGAATCTTACGACGCTGCATCTTGAAGGCAATGCGTTGGACAGGGCGGCCTACTGTGTTTACCTGCCGTTGATAGCCGGTAATAATCCCGGAATAGCTCTGACTTGCGAGCCAAATCCGAATCCGGATGATACGTGCATTGTTGATTTTAGCGATGCGAATCTTAAGACAGCCGTTGAACAAGAGCTGGGCATCTGTGACCCCAATTTCGCCGAGATGCTCGACTTGACATATATGACCAACGGCAATCTCAGGGGTATCGGTGAGCTGACGGGCCTGGAGCATGCCAGAAAACTGGCGTGGTTGGACCTGAACCTGAACCACATAGCCGATGTCTCGAGCCTCTCGAAGTTGAAGGGGCTTACGAGGCTCGGACTTCAGGGCAATCAAGTCAGTGACATCTCGGCACTATCGGCGCTGCCGTATCTAACGCAGCTCTGGCTGGGCAACAACCAGGTGAGCGAAATCTCATCGCTGTCGCAAATGAATCTAACGTTATTGCAGTTGGACAATAATCCACTGAATACGGCGGCCTACTGCCGGCATCTGGCGTCAATCAGCAGCAATAATCCTGCTATAGAACTAACGTGCGATGCCAACCCAAACCCATTGACCTGCGATTGCTCAGCTAATTGGCACGATTTGGGGATGCTTTCGGAGCGCTGGCTGGAAGAGGACTGCGCCGCGGCGGACAACTGGTGCGGCGGTGCGGACCTGAATCACCTCGACGGGGTGAACTTTGCAGACCTTGCCGAACTGCTGCAGTACTGGCTTATGGATGCATCGCCCTGACGGAGCGCGCAAATGCCAATACGGCGGCATAACGGCTCGATTTACGCGGCAGCAGCCGATAGAATCCTTCGCGTTGGTCTGCTCGGCGTTTTAATGTCCGCTCCACAGGTACAGCACCTGTGGCCTGCCCAGCTCGTACAGCAAGGCCCTGTCGATTTTCATCAGGTTTTCGTTGCGAGATTGCAGGAAGTCGGAGAAAGAAAAGGGCCTGCGATACTGTACTACCTGAGCTTCCTTGACGCCCGCCAGTGATTTTGCCTGGTCTATGGCGTCGTCCAGATAGCCGACCTTGTCAATCAGCTTTAACTGGAGAGCCTCCTGGGCGCCGTAAATACTGCCGTCTGCCAGCTCTCTGATTTCTTCCTCGGCGAGCAATTCTTTTCTGCCTTCTGCGACAATTTCGACGAATCTGTTGTAGGCGGGGTCGATAAGCTTTTCCTGAAGATACTGTATTTCCTGCTCGGTTGCTTTGCGGAAGGAGCTGGGCCAATCCTTTTTTTCACCGGACTTGACGATGACAGGCTCGATGCCCAGCTTCTCTTCGAGCAGGTCCTTTATTACGAACCATCCTGCTATTACGCCGATGGAGCCGGTTATGACCGTTGGTTCGGCGACGATTTTGTCGCAGGCCACGGAAGTGTAGTAACCGCCCGATGCCGCCAGGCCCTGCATGAAGGCAACAACGGGCTTATCGGTTCTGTCGGCAATCTGGTGGTAGATTTCGTCGCTGCCGGAGATTGTTCCTCCGGGCGAATTTACCCGAAGAATAATACCCTTTACCGAGTTGTCCTCGCGGGCCATCTTCAGTTGTCTGAGCACTTCCTGTGTCTGTTTGCCGTCTATCATTCCTTCGAGCCTGACCACCGCGATTTTCGCCGCTCGTGGACCTTCTCGTATGACTTCTTCTGTAAGAACCGCATCCTGGCCCACAGCGAAGAGTGTCGCCAGGCCAATCACCGTAAGGAATAACACAATGTTTGCCAGGACAGAGAGTATCAGGACGATGGCCCAGAAGACCCTCCAGCCGCTTTTGCCTTTTGTTGTCTTTGCCTGTGCGTTTTGATTATAGGGATAAGCAGGCGGCTGCTGATATGGCTCGCCTTGTGGCCCGCGCGGCGGTTCCGGCGGCTGGGAGATGTTATCGTTTTGTTCAAAGTCCATAAATAGGTCCTTTCGAGAAAAGCGAAAAGTATTATTGGAATTATAAGCAGTTTGACGACGTTGTCAATTCATTAAAAAACGTGCCGCGGAACATCAGGTTCGGAGCGTCCAGACGGCATTTCTTGCTAAATCTCCTCGTCCGGTTCGCCGATAGGTGCGTAGTTTGACTTAGGCAAATTGTGTGCGTTTATGGGACTTGACGGATTCGCAAAGCAGCGAGGGACTGCGAAGTTGAATTCCTGGTTCCTGTGGCCGTGCAACGAATGGACCCGGCTGTGGACCTTGACAGTGAGCAGCGTGATTGTCTGTACAGGACAGCCGATGTCCGGGAGGTGATGATTAGTGGTAAGGTTGCAAATGAAATCAGGCCAGAGATTAGTCTTTAGTTTTGTTGTTATCGCCGGAGTGGTGGCGGCAGCCGGTGCGGTCGGCATACTGTACAACATCGAAGTATTATCAGACGTTGACCGGATGTTTTTTAGCCAATCCGATGAGGTAAAATCCGCTGCGGAAGCGGCCTATCAAATCGAGCAATTGCACACGAATACGAGCGAATTGCTGTTGCCGCAGGCTGGCCGGAGTGCTGAGCAGTATTCGACTGCGAGCAAGGCGATGGCACGGCAGGCGGCCCAACTGCGGCAATTCAACTCGGCCTGGCAGCGCAGGCTGAGGGTTGAGGGTGAGCTTTCAGGACAGAGCCGAGAGCGACAAGAGTTATTTAAGGCCTTTGAAAGCTTCAAGACAAAAACCGATGCGCTGCCGGAATTGATTAATCG
>JAUWKC010000235.1 GCA_030607345.1 Planctomycetota bacterium
ATCACGGGCATTCACGCGGGCGTCACCCAACTAAAGGACGGCAGCATCTTTGCCCTGAGCAGGAGCAACGGCGACTATGACAAGATGCCGATAAGCATCTCGACAGACGCCGGAAAAACGTTCGTTTATAAGCCGAGTGAATTTCAGCCAATCAGCGGGGGACAACGGCTGGTTCTGCTGCGTCTGCGTGAGGGCCCGCTTTTCTTTGCTTCGTTTGCTAATCTGGGCGATGGTATGGAGATTACAGATTCGTCGGGCGGCAGGCGAAAAGTACGAGGGCTTTTCGCGGCACTGTCGGAAGACGAAGGCAAGACCTGGCCATATAAGAGGCTGGTCTCTGATGACGGGCCCGGCCGGACAATCGAATGCACCGACGGCGGCGCGATTACCCTCAGCGCCCGCAGCGCCGAGTATCGAGGCTATGTTTCAGTCTGCCAGGGCCTCGACGGTTTGATACACCTTATAACCAGCCGAAACCATTACGCCTTCAATCTTAAGTGGGTAAAGACCGCCCCGCCGCCGCCTGACGGACCGCCGGTCGCGGTGAGAGAAGTGGTCGAAAGCTTCGATGGGCCGGAGGATTTCGACGCCGACGGATGGTATATCTACAAGGGCTTTACGGGCGGCTTTAACGGCAAAGGGCAATACACAGTCAATGCCCACGTTCACTACGAAGGGCTTAACCGCGTTGTGGGCAGCGGTTCTTTTGAAGCGATCTTTGCCGTAAGAAACATCCGTTACAATCCTGTGGGCAGGAATGTTTCGGAGGGGGTGACGCTCGGTTTTAAGGACGCGTTTAACAGAAATAATCCAACGATGTTTATCTGGATAAAGGAAAACAGCATCAGCAGCAACGTGTTCGATGCTGTCAGGCTTGCCCGGCCGCCCGTCTCGGTCAGGCTCAGGTTCCTCTGGAACGCAAAGACAAAACAGTGGCGGATTTTCTACGGTCTGGATGGGGCCGAACCAACGACCGAGTTTGCCGAAAGCAAAGAAGGTCTGTTTTACGAAAGTCCCCTGACCGAATCGGCTAGCGCCTTTTTCCTTATGAGCAACGGCAGTATGGATATCGACCATTTTGAAATCACACCACTAAATCAGAAAGAGAACAAATGAGAAAGAGTAACACCGGGCAAAGCAGAAGTTTTTTGGTGAGCTGCGTGACAGTTTCGATTTTTCTACTGGTATCATCAATCGGGTCTTCGAACGGCGCCGAGCTGGCCACAGGTTCGTTCTATACAAACACTATCGGTATGAAACTTGCGCGTGTGGAGCCTAGAAGTTTCAGGATGGGTTTTGAGGAACAGCCTCTGGCGGATGAGCTTCTAACCGCCAAGGGGCATTTTGCCAACGGCGACTTTGACGAACACCCCGCGCATAAGGTCCATATCACGAAGCCTTTTTATGTAGGCGTCTGCGAAGTCACGAACGCACAGTACGAGCAGTTCGACCCGGAGCATAAAAGCTGGCGTGGCCGGCACGGTCATTCCAAAGCCGACGATGAGGCGGTCGTCTTCGTCAGTTGGTACGACGCTGTGAACTTCTGCCGATGGCTTGGCGAAAAGGAGGGCCTGTCTTACCGTCTGGGCACCGAGGCTGAATGGGAATACGCCTGCCGGGCAGGAACCGATACAGCATACCACACCGGTCGAACGCTGCCCGACGAATTTAGCAAGAGCACCGAACCAGCGTTGAAGATCGGCGCGAAGCGGCCCAATAAATGGGGCCTGTATGATATGCACGGCAACGTGGAAGAATGGTGCTACGACTGGTATGGCCCGTACGAAGCAAGCGCCGAGGTGGACCCGGTCGGGCGGGCGGAGGGCGACTTTAAGGTTACGCGCGGCGGCAGCGGCTCGACAGGGCCTTACTATCTTCGGTCGGCTAATCGCAGCGGTTCACTGCCGCAGGACCGACAATGGCTCATCGGGTTTCGGGTGGTGCTCGGCCGGACGCCGCGGACGCAACCGCTGCCTGCAATAACACAGCCCTACCAGCGTTACGTGCGACAAAGTATTCCCATCGACGTCGACAAAGGCCCCGATTCTGAGAAGCCGTACTTCAAAGGTCCGCGGCTTTTCGTTAAGATTCCCGCCGACGCAACCGGGCCTCTCTTCGGGCTTCACAATCATTTTACCGCGATTACAGAATGTCCAAACGGGGACCTGCTGGCGGCCTGGTTTAACTGCATGAGTGAGACGGGCAGGGAGCTTGGTATAGCAGCCAGCCGGCTGCGTTACGGCAGGCAGCAATGGGAGCCAGCTTCGGTATTCTGGGACGCCCCCGACCGGAACGACCATACGCACACACTCTGGCACGACGGAAACGGAACAATCTACCACTTCAACGGCCTTGGCGTAATCCACAGGAGCATCGCAATGCTGCTGCGAAAATCAAGCGACAACGGCGCGACCTGGTCCAAGGCCCGTCTGATATATCCGGACCACGATAGACGGACCAATTACGTCGTGGAGAGTGTATTCAGGGCAAGTGACGGCAGGATTGTTGTGCCGTGCGACGGACGCGGCGGGTCGGTGTTGATTATGAGCGACGACGAAGGGCGAAGCTGGTTCGACGCCGGCGGACGCATCAGGGGCATCCACGCGGCGGCGGCGCAGTTGACAGACGGACGATTACTTGCGTTCGGCCGAAAAGGCGCCATCGAAGGCAAGATGCCTGCGAGCGTATCGGAGGATATGGGAAAGAACTGGCAATATCATCCCAGCGAATTCCAGCCGGTCAACCTCGGCCAGCGGCCGATTCTGCTCCGATTGAAGGAAGGGCCGTTGTTGTTTGCCTCTTTCTGCAAGAAAATGATGGTCGCCGATGCATCGGGTAGTCAACGTCCGATTTCAGGGCTGTTTGCTGCTGTCTCGACCGACGAAGGCAAGACGTGGCCTTATAAACGGCTCGTTTCGGATGACGGACCAACCCGCGATATTGAAACGATGGACGGTCACCCGGTTGCTATGGACAGTAACTTTTCGGAATTTGTCGGATACTTATCTGTTTGCCAAACCGCCAACAAGCTGATACACGTTTTGAGCAGCCGCAACCATTATACCTTTAACCTTAAATGGTTGACGACGCGGCCACCCGCGGCACCACCGATGCCGAGGGCTTCGGCATCCGCCGTCGGCGGACTGCCGGTCAAGAAGAATCTGGCCAGGGTCTACAGGCCGCAGGGGCCGCCCAGTCAGAGCAAATGGGGATGGAGGTTTCGCGGGGCAGGAGAAAGCAAGACAGTATCTATCCTGCCTAATGGCTTGCTGAAGATTCGCACTGCGGACAACCAAGAAATCTGGTACAGAAGCAGCAAGGCCGACGGCTACGAGGCAGTGGCCCAGAAGACCGGGTTCAGTGCCGAGATTAAGACGCGGATTTTGAAAAGCCTGCCCAACCACCGCGGCGTTGATTTGGAGCTGTATGACGGGGCGGGCAGCCGCTACGCAATTACGATAACAGACACCGGCGTTTACTGGTACGAAGGTCTGGTTCTGGGCTCGGTTTTCCTCGACTTCGAGGAGTTTGGCGTGGTCGCTCAAGGGCTGGATAATACCGACGGTATGCATACGTATCG
>JAUWKC010000132.1 GCA_030607345.1 Planctomycetota bacterium
ACGACTAAATTCGCATCGGTAATCGCGGTATTTGCATCTGCCTCAACAATACCCACGACATCGTGCACTACAGCCGAGTTACCCAACGATACGACAAGGTCAACAGCCGTCCCTTCGCTTACAGTCGTTCCACCTGTCGGCGTTTGACTGATAACGTAACCCGCCGCCACGGTGTCACTGTATTCGTAGGTTGTAATTCCGACGACCAGGTTCGCATCGGTAATCGCGGTATTGGCATCGCCCTCAGCGGTACCTACGACATCGGGCACAGCGACCCCGGCCTGCACCACGAAGCCAATGACCGCCTGCTGGTTAACGTTGGTATGGGAGATGCCCGGAGTTACATCAGTGCCTGTTGCGGCCAGGTATCCAGCAATTCCATCAGCTGATGGAATTGCCAGTTCAATGGCCTCAGTAAACCCGTTAATGGTCGAATATGTGCCCGAGTTACCATTGGTACCAGCAACGATAGCCATATCTCCGTCATTTGTAGAAAGAGCCGGTGTTTCTACCGTGCTGGTTATACCGCCACCGGTGCCAGTTTCTCCCACAAGATTACTCTGAGCAACATTCGAGAGGAACACACTGGAGAACTCTGGCGTTCGGGAAGGAGCGGTACCCCAACTCGCTACAAAGTCACTGCTTGTAGCCGCAGCAATGCCGGCTTCGTCGAGGATGAATGCTGCAACATAAGAGGTGTAGCTGGCACTCTCTATCCTATCGACGACCTTCGTCATTGGCTGCCCACCGTAGGTCACAGTAGCCAGGTTCGCATCGGCCGTGCTGGACTCGGTGTGGGCGGTGAAGATAAGTGCACGGTTTGAGCCTGCTTCTTTTGTATGGCTCAGACCGGAAGTCCATGAGCCGATGATTTCGGCAGAACGGGCGTCAATGGCCAGCGAGAGTAGTACAACACCGCAAAGACCCAGCAGGGCGACAATCCTCTTATTATTTGGTGTTAACAACTGTTTCATCAATTTCGCCGTCTGCTATTTTGGTTGCCCATTTTTTGTGCCTGTTGTCAATGCGCGTACCCGGCCTGTACATCCTTGTTTGGGAATGCAGATAGATTAGTTCCCCTCACAATCTATCCGCGTCTTGTCATCCGTGAACGTTAAGCAAGCAATGCGTGGACGAAAACCGCCCCATACCTGCTTGCTTTGGTCGGTCGCAAAAAAATCCTCCATACGAGGACTCCAGGCGGCATTTGTTTCTTGAAATAAGACAAACACCCCCCTTACCCCATTTGTCAAGTGGGAAGGCCTGAACCAAAACCCCCCACACCATTCTCATCACACCTCCTGCAAAAACGTATCAAGCCCTGTTCACGATACCAAGATTTTAGCAGATTAAGGGCGTTTCAGTCAAGCAGATTATGCCCGTGCAAAGGGTTTTTTCGACGCCTAATCGGTTTTTTTATGGCAAGAGAAGATTTTATCGGCTAATTTTGTCTCTTGCCCCCCTCTGCGGTTGTCTGAAAAGGGGTTGAGGCAGACAAATCCATATCCTCAAACTGCCCGTCTGAAGAGGATATTGAACAAGCACAAGATGCGTCTTTAAGAATCCGTCTAACGCGGTTATCAGTATTAATAACGCTGAAGTTGCGCCGCGGTGGTCATTCGCCGGAGAATGTAAGGCCGGTTCTTTGTCTTCAGCCGGCAGACACAAACAAGCACGCCGCTCCCCGGGGCCTTAGTGATTGTACTGCAATAACTTAAAGGCTCCGGATTGCCCTGACGATAAAATGGTAGACGTTTGCCCAAGCCCTGAACAAAAGTTGAGATTCGTCTGTGGGCCTGCCGGGCATAGTCAGCAAGGGGCCGAGAGCAATATTTTAAGGAAACCGAGTAATGAATGCCACCGTGAAAGTAGTGTGTGTTGTTTTGAGTCTTGTCTACGCGGGTTCGTTTTCTGCGGTCACGGATGCCGTCCAACAACAAGAGAACGTGCAAACCGGCAGCGGGCAGATTACGCCCGGGAGTAAGGCAAAGCTGGAGCATCGCAGGCAAAAGATGCCGCTTGAAGAATTGAACCTGCTTGAAGACACCACCCGACGCCTGAGCGTCAGCGAGTTGAATATCACCGGCAACAGCCTTATATCGACCGCGGCGCTTCTGGGAAACATGCCCGTGGTGTATAATAGCTCCGACAAACCGCTGCGCCGAGCAGAACAGGAGTACCTCTACGATTTTTCAAGCCTTTACGAGGTCGTTCTCGACCCGGGTCAGTCCCACCAGGTCTCGGCAAGGACCATTCAGGGCTTCACTCAGTACGTCCTCTCGGCTTATCAGCGCAAACATTACGCCGGCATACGAGTGTATGTCCCCGAAGATGCAATTAGTGCCGGCAGATTGAAGGATGGCATCCTGACCGTGCGGGTCATCGAGGCCACTGTCAGTAACGTTACCGTCAGCTACTATGACCCAAATCATGAGAAACTGGAGCAGGGATACCTTAAACGCTCTCTTGTGCTCGAATGGTCGCCTGCAAAACAAGGCCAGGTTACAAACCAGAAGAAACTGGACGAATTTGTCAACCTGCTCAATCTGAACCCCGACAGATACGTCTCCCCGGTAATGTCAAAGGGCACCGAACCAAACTCGCTTGCCCTGGATTATGATATTTACGAAGCAAATCCCTGGCACTTTTACGTCCAGGTGGATAATTCGGGTTCCCAGGAAAGACAATGGGCGCCTCGCGTCGGATTTATCAATACCAATCTTCTTGGCTTCGACGACAGATTCACTGCTATGTGCCAGGCTCCCTGGGAGTCCGGCATAGAGGACAATTACATGGTGTTCGGAAGCTACGATGTTCCCGTCCTCACTCCTCGTCTGCGCCTCAAGCTCTATGCCGGCTACAGTGAGTTCGATGTTACCCCGGAGGGCGGCGCCTTTAATTTCCTCGGCAGAGGTTCATTTTACGGAGGCATGCTCAGTTATAACCTCTTTCAGACAGGTGGATGGTTCTTTGATGTCACCGGCTCACTCGGTCACGAAGAAAGCAAGGTTACTCCTTCGCTGTTTCCAACTGCCGCAAGCAACGTTGATATGGACTTGTTGGGTGTCGGGTTCAATATGTATCGTTCCGATGATTTAACAGATACTTCTATCGGTTTTAACAGAGTCGAAAGTATCGATGGTTCCAGTGGAACGGCATTTGATTCGGCCCGTTCGGGGGCGTCGCCGGATTTCAGAATCTATACCGCCCACGTCGGTCACGGCAGATACCTCGACACCGAAAAGGTTCACAGGCTAAGCGGCTCTTTCAGATACATAGACTCGAGCGGAAGACTGGTGCCCGCAAAAATGACCACCTTCGGAGGCCTTTATTCGGTCAGAGGCTACAAAGAAAACGAGATTGTCGCCGATGGTGGCATAGTAGCATCTGTTCAATACGAGTTTGATTTGGTCAAATACGACCAGACCAGCAGCGCAGAGCAAACCGAACAAGGTAAAACACAGTCTGCCGAGTCTGCCAAGCCTCGACTAAGGAAACTGGCGCCGTTGGCTTTTATTGATTTTGGGCGAGCCGTGAACAAGGCCGAAAGCGGCGGCCAACACAGTATCGACGAACTCTGCTCCATAGGGTTGGGCGCAATTGCCGAGGTCGGAGAAAACTTCAGCGGGGCCGTCTACTACGGCTGGCCGATTCGTTCAACCACCGAAACCGACAAAGGCGACGGCCGGTTCAACATCAGCTTGATACTCCGATGGTAAATCTTGCCTGGTCCGACTGACTATTGCGAACTGGTCGAGTTCGTTTACAATAGCGCCGATTCGAATTGCTTGTCACGCCATCACATGAGTGTCGGAGCCCGAGCCATCTATATAGATGAATCTGGCTTTTGGCTGGTGTCTGTGTTTATCTGACCGAAAAAAATTTTCCTGTCGCGGTTTTTGTTGGCTTGATTTCCAGGGCCTGCCCTGGTGTCTTGCACAGGTCAATCACTTCTCTTGCCGAATTCCTTACCAAGGGCTGTGCCCGGACTGTCCACCTGTTACGTCCTATAAGAAAGCGGCAGTTTTTACCGGCAACGGAATAATTTTTCTGCTCATCTCGCTGACAGTTGCGGCCGGCGTAAGCATTCGCCTTGGTGATAACTTGCTCGGACGGTGCCCGGCATACAAAACAAAAATGATTCATAGAACACATACCCGATAATTTAGGCAATATAGGCAAGGCAGGCTTGACATTATTGGCTAAAATAGGTAAAATACAATCGTTGATGTGATCCCAAAATGGGGGTGTAGTCCGAAACCGAAACAAAGAATACAATGATTAGTTTTAGTAAGGAGGAGGGGTAATGAATCCCGCAAGAAAACTCTCGAAAAGGCGCCGTTATCTGCTGACGTTGGTATCCTGCCTAGTGTGTGTTGCAGTCCTCGGTATGTCACTGTCAGTGGCACTGGCAGGACCGGAGGGCGCGCAGGTCATCAACGGACAGGTCTCATTCCAGCAGAGCGGCAACAACACTGTAATAACTGCTTCCGACAAGTCGGTCATTAATTACAGCAGCTTCGACATTACCGCACTGGAAGTCGTCGAGTTTGTCCAGCCGAGCACCACTGCTGCGGTCCTGAACAGGATACTCTCGGCGAATCCGACGCAGATTGACGGAACACTGCTGGCCAACGGCAGGGTCTTCTTTGTCAATCGCGCCGGTATTATGTTCGGCGGCGGAGCAACCGTAAATGTCAATCAGTTGGTGGCTTCCAGCCTCGACATATCAAATGAGGACTTCCTGGAAGGACGATATCAATTTGCCGGCGGCAGCGGAGCAGTCGCTAACTACGGCGACATCTCCGCCGAAAGCGTCTATCTTATAGGTAAGCAGGTCACAAACGCCGGAACGATAAGCGCCCCAGACGGTTATATTGTCATGGCCGCAGGAGACAGGGTCTTTCTGGGCCAGCCGGGCAGCAATATCGTCGTTGAAGTGGATGACATCGCGCCGCCACAACAGTCAGAACCTGATGTCGCTAACGAAGGAACACTAAACGCACCAGGCGGTGAAATAATACTTGCTGCCGGTGACATATATTCAAGAGCCATAACCAACACCGGCGAACTCTCTGCACCAGGCGGGCAAGTCACCGCTAATGCCGCTCGCATAACTCAAGCCGGAACTATCAGCGTCGATAGCGACCAGGGCAATGGCGGCAACATAAACCTTACCGCGTCGGAGCAGGCAACGCTGACTGGAACCAGCCTGACAACCGCAAACGCCGGCGCCGAAGGAAACGGAGGCCAGGTTATTGTCGATGGAGGCCAGATGGTCGTGTTTGACAACGGCGCCAAGATAGAGGCAAAGGGCGGCAGCGTCTCCGGTGACGGAGGCTTTGTCGAAATCAGCGGCAGCCACTTTGTTTATGCCGGCCAGGTCGATGCCTCCGCCACAAACGGCCAGGCAGGCACACTACTCATCGACCCGGAAGATTTGATTATTGCCAACGGACCTCTGCCCGATACACCGGCCCAGGACACTGTGTATGAGCGGCAGGTTGAGCAGTTTTCGGTGGATGGTC
>JAUWKC010000122.1 GCA_030607345.1 Planctomycetota bacterium
AACACAAGTTCCACGCTGCGGATGTTTTCTGCAATCGGCCGCCAGTTTTTTTTCGGGGTTGTATTTTCGCAGGCGCCGACGAATCCTGCCTGGTCGGCATATATAATTCCAGTGGTCCTGTCAAACTTGTAAGTGACGTCGAAGAGTCCCTGCCTGCCGTCAGGTTCGGCGAAAGTAGCGGTCGTGGTTACCAGATGCAAGAACTCATCAGCCGGGCCGTCCGTGCCGCCGGTGAAATAGTCTGGCGTCTGCTGTGAAAGCAAGATTGACTTCTCTGTCGCAGCCGGCGCGGAGTCCTTAGCTGCCGTTGAGTCGGGTCGGGTCGGGGCCCAGCACGTGCGCACCTGGCGTGCTATTTGCCTGAGCGCTGTCTGTGCCTGTGTGGACGCAGCCATCCTGCTGCTGCAGGCCCTGGCTGACTTTGCCGTGGCAAAATAGCTGCCGTATACCATCGACATGATGGTTACTATTAACGCCACAGCCACAAGCAGCTCGACCAGCGTAAAACCTTTTTTGATGCGGTTATCTCTCATTTCAGCTTTCTGTCCGCGGCGTAAGTTGACATTTGAACGTGTTTACGGCCGGCGCCCCGTTTCCAACCGACGTCGACCGACACCTCTCGCAGCCCTGCAATAGGTACGTTTTCGGGTCCGACCTGGTGTAAGTCTGCAACTTTGGTGCGCCACTGCAGGGGCACATTGTTTCTTTCGACCGTGCCCGACTCGCTGCCGAGCTGCGGATAACCGAGGGCCAGTGTCTCTGCGATTTTCTCCTGCGCCAACAATACGGCCTGGGAGCTTGCCTCGGCTGTCTGTACCGTCCTTATGCTGATAAGATGCAGCCTGAGAAGCGTCAGCATAGAGATTGAGACAATAGCAAGGGCCAATACTACCTCCACGAAAGTAAATGCTTGTTCGTGTGTCCTCTTCATCGCGGCATATCCGTTTTTGCGGTTGCTTTTGCTTGTTAATCCTCGATGTTCCAGTTTTCGATGTCGGCGTTGTCGGCTGTTCCGCCGTTCTCACCATCTTTGCCGTAGGATTCCAGGTCGTAGTTCTTGCTGTTCAAGCCCGGCGAAATATAGACGTACCTGTTGGCCCAGGGGTCCTTTGGCATCTTGTCAAGATAGGCTTCGCTGTCATAGCCCTTTATACCGGGGTCGGAGACAAGCGATTCGAGGCCCTCAGAGGTAGTGGGGAACCGGCCGGTGTCGGTTTTGAACAAGGCCAGGGCCGATTCAATGCTGCGGATATCAATTTTAGCCTTCATTCGGCGGGCCTGCTCCGGCCTGTTCAATATCTTCGGCATAACTATCGTTGCGAGCAGCCCCAGAATCACGACTACTATCATAAGCTCAATCAGGGTAAAGCCCGGTCTGGCTGAGGACCTGCGGGCTATAGTAGGCATATTTGAGAGTTCCTGCGTGGTTCTTGTAATCATAACAAACTCCATTAAAGCATCTGGTTTATTTCGAATATCGGCATCAGAATTGCCAGCACAATGAAGCCGACCACAATTCCCATAACAAGCAGCACTACCGGCTCGACCAACGAAGTGAGAACCCTGGCAGTGTTCTCTACCTCGCGGTCGTACATATCGGCGAGGTTTTCGAGGGCCTGCTCCATATTCGCGCCGGCCTGTGCCGTGGCTGTTATGTGAAAAACGATGGGCGGAAACAATCCGGTCCTTCTTATTGCGTTTGCGATATTGTCTCCCCTGCCGACCGCTTCCTTTACGGAATCAAGCGCTTTTGCGATTATGCTGTTTCGGACGACCCCTTTGACAATCTCCAGGCTGCTTAGTATAGGAATGCCGCTGGTCAGAAGTATCGCGAGCGTCCTGGTCAGCCGCGCTATTTCCAGCTTGAGGAAGAGCTTGCCGAACAATGGCAGGGCAAGCTTGAAGCGGTCCACCAATACTTTGCCCTGGTCTGTTCTGCAGGCCGCCGCGACAGCGAAAAAACCCGCAAAGGCTGCGATGGTGATAACAACGAAGTAGTGTCTCACGAAGCTGCTGGTTGCCATGAGAAATCTTGTGGGCCAGGGAAGGGTCCGGTCCATCTCAAGAAAAATCTGCGTAATGCCGGGCACTACGTAAGACAACAGAAACACTACGACACCTGCGGCAACTGCGGTCATCATCAAAGGATAAGCGACGGCGGTTTTGACTTTGCCCGCCAGGTCAACGCGCTTCTCGAGCATCTGTGCCGTGTTGAGGAGAACATCTTCCAGAGTTCCGCTGGCTTCACCGGCGGCGACCATATTCACGAAGAGCGGCGAGAAAACGTTCGGGTATCCGGCAAGTGCGTCCGAGAGTGCGCTGCCCTCGTTGACGTCATCACGAATTTCCCTGATTATGCCGGCAAGGCCTTCATTCTTAGGGCGCAAGCGTGTTCCGGACGTCACGTGCAGTTGTTCAGTCATCGCCGACAAAGCTGGAACGACGGGCATGCCGGCCCGCAGCAGCGTGGCCAACTGGCGCGTAACGGCGCAGAGGTCGGCCGTCCTGACCCTGCTGCAAATGTCGGGCTTTAGCTTTGCAGCGGAGGACCTACTGCCGGCGGTCGCCCGGCGTGTTTGGGCCGACTTGTCGTTTAGCAATTTGTATTCAGTCGTTGGCATACGCGATTTATCCTGTATTTGTCTGCACGCTGTCCTGTGTAACCCTGTAAACTTCCTCGAGAGTGGTCTGACCTGCCAGGGCCTTTTGCAGCCCGTCATCTCTCAGCGTCGTCATACCCTTTTTAATCACAGTTTCTTTAATGATATGCGAACCGCATTGCCGGCTTATCAGCTCCCTGATATCATCATCGACGACCAGCAGCTCGAAGATTCCTGTTCTTCCGAGGTAGCCGGTTTCGATGCAGCTTTTGCAGCCTCGGCCTTTATAGAAGCATCCGGTGGTCTGCGGCGTTTTCAAAGTCGCAATCATCTTTTGGCTGGGCTCGTATGGAGTTTTACAGTCCGGGCAGATGACCCGCAGCAGCCGCTGCGCCATTACCGCGACGACGGAAGAGGAAATGAGGTATGGCTCGATACCCATATCAATCAGTCGGGTTACTGCCGAGGCCGAGTCGTTGGTGTGCAAAGTGCTCAGCACGAGGTGGCCCGTGAGAGAGGCCTGGATGGCAATCTGGGCCGTTTCAATATCCCGGATTTCACCAACCATAATCACATCCGGGTCCTGCCTGAGAATATGTCGGAGGCAGTTGGCGAACGTAAGGTTTATCTTGGGCTTTATCTGCATCTGTCCGACACCGGGCAGTTGGTATTCGATGGGGTCTTCTACGGTGAGGATATTTCGCTCTTCACAGTTAAGTTCATTGATAGCGGCGTAAAGCGTGGTCGTCTTACCGCTGCCGGTGGGTCCTGTCAGGAGGACTATTCCGTGTGACAGTCCGATGAGATTTCTGAATTTTCTCAGCGTGTCCGTGCTGAACCCTGTCTGGTCGAGACCGAGCTTGCCGCTGCCCTTATCGAGCAGCCTTAATACGACCCTCTCACCGCCCGAGGTCGGAATGACCGAGACGCGAATGTCAACAAAGTTGCGGCCTATTTTTACCCGGCTTTGGCCATCCTGCGGCAGTCTTCGTTCGGCGATATTGAGATTTGCCATTATTTTCAGGCGTGACACGAGTGCCGTAATTTGGTGTTTGGGCAGAGTGAGCACATCGTGCAGTACGCCGTCGACCCGGAAGCGTATTCGCGCCTCAGTTTCATACGGTTCGATGTGAATGTCACTTGCCCTGCTGTGCACGGCCTGGAAAAAAATCTTATTGGTCAGTTTTATCACCGGCGCCTTGCCGGCGATGTTCAGGAGGTCCTCTGCGTGAACTGCCGGAGAAGTGCCGACGACATCAGTTGCATTGGCGGGTGAGTCGGCCGTTTCGGGGTCCCGGCTATTGCCGACAGTGGCGCTGTGGTAATAACATCGGCTTATTGCCTGGTCAATTTCGGAGGCCGGGCAGACGACTCTCGCACAGGGCTGACCGGGCTGCCAGAGGCCTTTTAATGCATCGGGGCTCTCGGCCAGTACACTCAAAATGGCGTCGTATGCCTCGATGTTGAGCGGCTCGGCAAGTGCTATCGCCAGTTGGCCGTCCTGCAGAACGATAGGTATCGCGCCCTGCTTTTTGAGGAACTCAAGGGGCAGTTTCGTCACAATGTCCGGATTCAACTGCTCGGGCGATATCCTGTCCAGGTATTGATTCGCTGTTTTTTCCTGCAGTTCCATATTCGCCGCTCGCCTGCATAGGGCAACAATTCTTCAAGACTCAGCGCTGTTCGTTGCGGCGCTTGAACTGTTCAAGGGCCGGCTGCATCTGCCTTGTTTTTTCCTCGGTCATCTCCTGCATATCCTGCTGACTGGTCATAATGTGTGGTGTTATGAATATAAGCAGGTTCGTTTTCTGCACTTTATCCCTCTGAAATCTAAACAGTCCGCCCAGAAGCGGGATGTCCGAAAGAAGCGGGATTCTTTTATCGACGGTGACTATGTCGTCACGTATAAGACCGCCTATCACCACGGTTGAGCCGCTCTCGAGAGTGACAACAGTTTCGGCCTGGCGTTTGGCTGTTGTAGGTGTATCAAGCGATGAGGTCGTGACGGTCTCTATAAGCTTGGTGAACTCGGTACTGACTTCGAGTCTGACGCGTCCGCCCTGGCTGACGTGCGGTGTAATCTCAAGAGTAATGCCCACATCTCTGTATTCGAATGTTTTTATTACCGTTGGCGTGCTGGGGTCTGTTTCTGTAATCCTCGAGTCGGTCACGAACGGCCGGTTTTCTCCGACCATTATCTTTGCCTTATGATGGTTGGAAGTGAGAATATGCGGTGTTGACAGGATATTGACGCCCGACGCTTTCTCGAGGGCGTGCAGAATTGGCCCGATGGTTGTTGTGGAATTGTTTTTGGTCCACGCTCCGATGCTCAAGCCCTCGAGGTCCCCGCTGAGATAATCGAGCCGCGGTCCGAAATTTGTTCCTCCGAAGAAGCGTACACTGCCTGCCACGGCCTGGTCAAGGGTGGCCCAATCGATGCCTATTTCTTTCAGGCTGTCTTCGCCGACCTCTATAATGAGCATCTCAACCAGGACCTGCTCGCGAACTATGTCGAGTTTTTGGATTATTTCCGATATGACCTCAAAATCCTGGGCTGAGGCGGCGATTATAAGTGCGTTGGTACCCTCGTCAGCGGTGACCTGGATCTGCTGAGTGGCATCGAGGGCGCCTGCGATTCGCAGATTTGTAAGGGCGCCCGTCAGTGAGTCGGCTGTTTCTTTTGCAGGCGCGTTTTTGAGGTAAACAACATGGACGTTGTTCGTGGCGTGAGACCTTTGAATGTCAAGCTGCTTGGCTAATTTAACAATGACCTCGGTATCCTGGGTCGTGGCGATGACAATGAGAGAATTCGTTCGCAAATCCGGCATGATTTTGATGCCGCTGTCAACCTGATTCATGCTCAGTGTGCCTGTGCCGCGTGACAGGGCCGGCCTGTTTTTCTTCATTATGCCGGCTATCTGCTCGCTGAGCACTTCGGCCGAAGCGTGTTCGAGTGCGATTACGGTTACCTGCTCTTTGGAGCCGGGCACGTCGAGCTGTTGAATAATCTCTGCAATATGGCGAATATTCGAAGAGGTGTCAGTAATCAGAATCGAATTTGTTCTCGGGTATGTTGCCATGTGCGCACCCGGCGCCAGAGAAGACCTGATGATTTGGCTTATGTCCGTTGCCTTGGCATATCTCAAAGGAATAATCTGTGTAACAAGGGTATCGCTTACGGGGATTTGCTCAGGGTCGCTGCCTACCTGCACCCGGAGGTTACGGCTGGTTGCTTTGGCTCTCGGCACTATCTTTACAAGGTCCGGGCCCGGCA
>JAUWKC010000087.1 GCA_030607345.1 Planctomycetota bacterium
CATCTTCGATTTCGCTGCGATGACGCGGCACTGGCTCAAACCTGCCGCTCAATAGTTCGGGCACGTCAAAGGGTCGATAGTGGGCGGTTCCGAGGATTTCGGCGGCCAACAGCTTTGGTGTAAAAAAACTGCTGAAAAATCTGGTTCGCAAGCTTGCTTCTCCCAACGCGTGTGATATAATGCGAGCAGGAAGCCAGAGGCACTTCGGAAGATGAGTTTCACAGTAAAGATTGTGGTTGACCGATGGGCGCCGGTCCGATAAGATACGGAATAAGGCTACAAGCACCTCAGCGATGCGGGGTTGGCACGTGGGTGTGGGTGCCGAACTATAACCCTGCATCGCTTCTTAATTTTATGATTGCCCGGCAGTAAGTAATACGCGGTAAGAATCTGCGCAAGAGGCTTGTACGGGCCGGGTTAAACCGCTAAAATCACGTAATTCGATACATAGCATTCTTGGAAAGGATACGCACAATGAAAGAGACAGGCTGTGTGAACGGGCAGATATCGGACGTCATTTCAATGATGGGGCATATGGACGAGATGATTGTCTGCGACGCGGGCTTTCCCATACCGCTGGGCGTGCGGACAGTCGATATTTCCCTTGCGAAAGACAAGCCCACGGTGCTTGAGCTTCTGGAAGAGTTGGTGAAGCACTTCTCGGTGGAAAAGCTGATTATGGCCGACGAAACCAAGCAGGCAAGTCCCAGCAGATTCAACGCCATTGTGGCGATTTTCGGCAAAGGTACCCCCGTCGAGACGATGCCGCACAGTGAGTTCAAGCAACGAAGCAAGACGGTCAAGGCGGTGCTCCGCACGGGCGACTTTACGGCGTATTCCAATGTGCTGCTGGTCTCCGGCGCCGGCGAGCGGTGGTACGTGGAAAAACAGTCTTAGTGATTGGCTTGCAAGCACCGGCAGGGCTTCAAATGCGATTCGAACGGAAGACTTTGCCGAGTTTGCTTGGCTGGGGCAATTGTAACGTGGCCGGCTAAACACTGACCGTTGTCTGCTGCCTGGGGCTCTGCGAGTTTATTTTCCGGATAAGTTCGGGCAGTTCGGAAAGGCGATTTATCTTGCAGGCCCCGGCGGGTGTCTTCTTGCCTTGGTTGGTATAAGCTTCCTTGAGCACGGCCTGCATCCCGCTTTTGACCGCGGGCGCGATATCCTTGTCGATGCGGTCTCCCACGAACAAGATGTTTTCCAGGGCCTCGCCAATCCTCCGGGCGGCAACGTTGAAGATTCCAATGTTGGGCTTTCGAAAATCGAATTCGTACGAGTAAAGCCGTAGCGAAAAAAACTCCAGGAGCCCCAATTGCTCCAGATGCCTCTCCAGGGAGCAGCGGTTCACAAACGTATTCGATACGATGCCGAGTTTAAGCCCCAACTTTTTGAGTTTTCTCAACGTCTCAGCCGTGTCGGGCTCAGTTTGTGCGACCCTGCTGAGGGGTTCGTACCAGAGCCAGGCGAAGTGCCGCCACTGGTCCTCGGTCAGTCTGATACCCTTTTTTTCGCCGGTCTTTTTGGAAAGCTCCAGTACGTTAAAATCCCTGCCGGTCAGATTTGAGAGCAAGTAATGCCAGCGCAGCGACATCAGGTTTCGCCAGCAGTAGAACCTGAAGGCGCCGACGGGCTGACCGAGACTCTTGAGATAGTCGAAGGTTAGCTTGGCACCCTGGCGAAAGAGCCCGGCGGTGTTGACCTTGCCGAATTTGACCAAAGTCTCACCAAGGTCGAATAAGACGGCTTTGATTCTCTTATTCTGCATAGTCGACCGGCCGTATCTGAATGACGAAATCTCGTTATGCCCAGCCCTACTGCTCCGGCGGCTGGGTCCTTAACGGCGGCAAATCATCCCCAAAGGCCTTGCAAACCCACCCGAACATCTCTTCGCCCGATATTGCCGAGACACGGTCAGCGGCATACTCGGCATCAATCCAGTCCTTAATCCTGGCTATCCGCGGGTTGTGCTTGGGTATCTCGATGTCGAATCTGTCCTCTATCCAGTGCTTGATGCCAGCGGCGCCTGTTTTGTCTGTGATGGCCACTTTCACGGGGCGATTCAACAGCCCGGCGGTATCGAAGCAGTTATATATCTCTTCGTTTTTCAACAACCCGTCGGCATGAATTCCTGCGCGTGTGATGTTGAAGTCTTTCCCTGCAAGGGGATAGTTATGCGCGATTTTGAAGCCCAGTTCGGCCTCGGCGTACTCGGCCAGCCTTGTAATAGCGGTGTAGTCGGGTCCCTCTGTTCGGCCCGTGATTTGTGCCTGCTCGATGACCAGCGCTTCAATAGGGGGATTACCTGTTCGCTCACCGATGCCGAATATGGAGCCGTTGGCGGCGCTGCAGCCGTACAGCCAGGCGGTGGCGGCATTTACCAGTACCTTATGAAGATCATTATGTCCGTGCCATTCCAGCCATTCCGCCGGGACACCCAACCGCCGAAGGCCGCGAACAAGCTTTGGTATACTTCTTGGCAGCGCCACGCCGGGCCAGGGCAGGCCGAATCCAAGCGTATCGCAAAGGCGAATCTTAACAGGACTGTCGTATGCGTGAGCCAATTCAAGCAACTCGGCGGCAAACGGCAGGACAAAACCTTCATAGTCGGCCCTGGTTATGTCCTCGAGATGACATCTCGGGATAACGCCGTTATCCAGGGCCGCCTTGACGATATCAAGATAGGATTCCATAGCTTGTGCGCGTGTTTTGCGAAGCTTGAGGAATATATGATAGTCACTGGCCGAGGTGAGTATTCCGGTTTCTTTGAGTCCCATTTTAGCAACCAGCTTAAAATCGGCGGCAACGGCTCTTATCCAGCCTGTTATCTGCGGATACTCATAGCCCCGCTGCTTGCAGAGCTCAACTGCCTTGCGGTCACGCTCGGAATAGAGGAAGAATTCGCACTGGCGAATCAAGTCTGTGCCGCCATTTATCTCATTGAGGAAATCATATATTCGCAGGATTTGCTCGGGTGTATAGGGGGGCCTGGCCTGCTGACCATCGCGGAAGGTCGTATCAGTTATCCAGATTTGTTCGGGGGTATCATATTCAACCTTTTCGTTGTCGAACACGACTTTTGGAAATTCAGTATATGGGAAGACCTCTCGGTACAAATTAGGCTTTCCCACATCTGCCAGTTTCGGATTTTCTTCTTTCATATCCGGCTCCTGTCGGTTTTAGCTGTCTAAGTTTATCATCAACAACCCGTTCACTCGGTTCGTACAATAGCCGAGGTGGGATTCGAACCCACACGCCCTATTCCGGGCAGGGGATTTTAAGTCCCCAGCGTCTGCCATTCCGCCACTCGGCCTGGCCCAATAAGCTAACGTATTTTGCCGAGTTTTGCAAACCGTTTCCTGTTGGCTGCCGGCAGCGGCCCTTTGACATGATTCAGCTAAGTTGTTTGACAATAAGCCGTTGAGTTCCGGCAGGCATAACAAATGCGGGATTATCGGACCGGTCCTGCCTGTGACGGCTGGAATCAAATCTGGGATTATCCGCAAATATGGCCCGGCGGCGGAACTTTAGCCGCGCCTGGCGGGTATCCTGAAGGTGGACAGGAGGCGCCTGATGAAGCGGCTCTGCGGTCGGGCGAAGAAGTTGGCGATTCGCTCGGCTAACCGGGCAAGTTTTATTCTGCGCCCAAGCGCCTTTAGCTGTGGCAGACCGGCAGCCAGGGTGCTGGCTTTTCTGAGTCTTTCTGCTGCTTTATCCAATCTTCCCATTGCCAAATTGACAATCGCGGAATCTTTCAGGGCGTTTACATCCTGCGGGTTAATATCGAGCGCGTGGCCAAGAAAATCTGCGGCATCTTCCAGTCGGCCGTTCATTGCACTAACAAGGCCAAGGTAGTAATAGGCCTGGGCGTGCGCGTCGTCTATATCAACAGCCCGAAGCAGACAATGCATCGCATAATCAGGCTCTCCGATTATCATAAACATCGAGCCCATCGAGACGAGCACATCGGCGTTGTTGCCGGCCAGTTTCAACTCGTCCAGCAGATAATCCCTGGCCCGCCGGTGCTGTTGTTTTGCCAGTTCGTACTGTGCGAGCCGGTACCGCGGTCCGGCCAGTTCGCCGTCTTTTTCCAGGGTCTGTTCGAATAGTCCGATCGCCCTTTCGTAATTGCCGCTGTTGAAGGCGACTTCTCCCAGATAAAAGAGCGCGGGCGCAAAATCAGGTTCAAGCTCGATTATTCTGGTGAACTTCTCCTTTGCCGACTCAATATCGCCCTTCTCAAGCAAGAACAGGCCAAAATCAAGGATAACCTCGATATCTCCGGGATTTGCGCGTAGTTCCGCCAGGAAGTGCTCGCGTGCGCGTTCTGCGTCATCGTTCGACCAGTAAGCCTGGGCGATGCGGTAGTTGATTTGCGGATGAGTCGGCTCCAGTTCAGCCGTCTTGGTCCAGCAGTGTATTGCTTTTCTATATTGGCCGCGAATGAAAAGACTGTTGCCGATATTGTAATAACAAAGTGCACAGTCCGGCTTTATCTGCTGTGCGAGGTAAAACATTTGCTCGGCCAGGTCGTGAAGCTCCATTTCCGTGTAGGTGATTATGCGGTTGCAGTAGCACGGCTCATAGTCAGGCTTGAACTGCTCAATACGCTCGAATGTTTCGATAGCCAAGTCGTATTGGCCGGTTCGCGTATAATCAACGGCGAGGGAATTCAATACCTCCAAATCATTGAGGCTCAGCTCCAGCGCCGTCTCATATTCATTTATAGCATCTTCAAATCGACCCACGGAATCGAGAGTGAGGCCCTTATTGAAATGCCAGGAGCTGTTCGAAGGGTCCAATTCAAGGGCCGTATCAAGCGCAAGAAGGGCCTGGGGCATCTTGCCGTTCTCGTAGTGTTCCAGGGCCTCTCGCACGCGGCTCTCTGCCTCAGTGTAGTAGCCGAATTCCATATCTTCAAACAGCATTCGGAAACCCCGACTTTGTTTATCGCAGCAAATACAATCGTCTTCACTTAGCTTTCGCTCATAACCTGCCGGCGGGTTAGTGGTTTTTTAGCCGGTTTTGCCCCTTTGTGCGGGGGCGGAAAATACCGCCTCCAATTCGGTGCGTAACTGCTTTTAGCTGAATGACTTAGTTCAATGTCAGGCAGGCGGGGCCTTTGCCTGAATCGCTGCATAATAAGTGTTTTTCTGGAAAGCAGGTTCAAACAGTCTTATAATGTGTCCGAACCCGGCGGGATGTGAAGAGCAAAACCGTCAGTTGTCGGTTTAATCACCGTCGCGGCGGAAACGCAATTTGGAGAAGTGAGAAAATGATTAAGGAAATAAAAGGTCAAGTGACAGCCGGCAAGGGCAGTTATGCCATCGTCGTCAGCCGGTTCAACGAGTTCATAACGGGCAAACTGCTTTCCGGCACAATAGACTGTCTTCGCCGGCACGGCGCCGGTGATGAACAACTCTATGTGGTATGGGTGCCGGGGGCCTGCGAAATCACGGTAACTGCAAGAAAGCTGGCGCAAAGCGGCAAATACGCTGCGGTTATCTGCCTCGGCGCCGTCATACGCGGCCAGACCGGCCATTATGATTATGTGTGTCAGCAGGTGGTCCGCGGCATCGGTCAAATCAACTACGAGTCTGGGGTGCCGGCGATATTCGGCGTTTTGACCTGCGACACGCTCGAACAGGCAGTAGAAAGGGCAGGTACAAAGATGGGCAACGCCGGCGCCGATGCAGCAATGACGGCTATGGAAATAGCCAACGTGATGGACCAGATTTAAGGATTGGCTTTGTACTTTTGTTTTTGTCTGGATACCACTGTAAGTTCATCTTGTGCGTAGTTTTTGGGGCCGGCGTGTGGATAAAAGAACCAGGGCCAGAGAATTGGCGATACAGGCGCTGCATCAACTCGACATCCAGGGAAACGACTTGCTGGCGCGGCTGGATGAATTCTTTGCGGAAAACGAGACTGATAGGTCGGTGCGCAAGCTCGCACGCGACTGGACGAAGCGAACCTGGCAGGACTTGGCGCAGTGCGACCGGTACATATCAGCCTGCATAATAAAATGGCAGTTATCCCGTCTCTCGACGGTGGATAAAAGTATTTTGAGATTGGCTGTGTATCAGTTAAAATCCTGTCCTGATATTCCGCCGAGAGTTGTGATAAATGAGGCCATTGAGCTTGCCAAAAAGTTCGGTTCCGACAAGTCTGGTTCGTTTGTAAACGGCGTGCTTGATGGTTTTCTGAAGAAGATTCGGTCCGGCAACATATAAACTACCGCGGAAACGTGCATGAGAAAAATAGCCGTGCTAAACCAGAAAGGCGGAGTCGGCAAGACCACAACCGTGGTCAATGCCGCCGCTGCTCTTGCCAGTGCGGGTCTGCGAGTGATCGCCGTGGATATGGACCCCCAGGCCCATCTTACAATACACCTTGGAGTAGAGCCTGAGAAAATCACATCGGGTTCTTATACTGTCCTGACCCAGGCCGACGCGCTTGAGCAGGTGATTATGCTTGTACGGCACAATCTCTGGCTGCTGGCTGCAAATATCGACCTTGTGGGCGCCGAAAGCGAGCTGGTCAGCGTGGTCGGCCGGGAAACCATTCTACGAGAGGCGTTACGGTCGGTTGACGACAAATTCGACTATCTGCTAATCGACTGTCCTCCTTCGCTGGGTTTGCTGACGTTGAACGCCCTGGCGGCAGCCGACGAGATTTTGATTCCACTTCAGCCCCATTTTCTGGCGTTGCAGGGATTCGGAAAACTGCTTCAGACCGTGGACCTGGTGAGCAAGAGAATCAACCCCGGCTTGAAGGTCATGGGGATTTTGCTGTGCATGTTCGACAGCCGGGCGTCGCTTCCAAACGAGGTCAAGGCAGATATCGAGCAGTTTCTCGAAAGCGCACGGGGCACCAATAGTGCCTGGGCACAGGCCCGTGTCATACCTGTTCATATCCGGAGAAACATCAAACTCGCTGAGGCCCCCGGTTACGGCAAAACGATTTTCGAGTATGAGCCGAACTGTCACGGCGCCGAAGACTACAAGAAGGCCGCGGAGTTCCTGTGGCCCGAAATTCGGCGGTCGGTCAGGCCTGATGCGCAGGAGG
>JAUWKC010000145.1 GCA_030607345.1 Planctomycetota bacterium
ACTTCTCGCTCCTTGCAGCCGACCAAACGTCTGGCAGAGGTGAATGCGCGCACAAAACAACACCTTATTATGCAAAACAAAGCCAATTTGCCAACCCCTGCTAACGACTGTAACCTCAGCTCTAACAAGCACTTACGAAGATAAACCGCCCATTCGAGCACCAAAAAACAAAGCCAATTCGCAAAAAGCCGAAAAACCAGCGTAACCCAAGTCTACACAAAGGCTTACGAAAATAAACCCCGCTGTTGGCGAGTACGAAATTATAACGGCTGTAAAATGTAGAAATGAAAGATTTCCAGCGGCTTTGGCGAGATGGTGCTTGGTCGAAATGAGAAGAGGTATGTCGTACTGCGTGGTACATCGCCGCAGCGGCGACGGGTAAACAACACCCAGAATAAATCTGGGGGCTAAACAGGGCACCCCGGCCCAGCAATGGTTCAGCTTAGCTGGAGCATTGCTGGTTTAATTTTTTGCATTATTGTGAGATTTAGTGTTGACGGGGGGCTGTAAATGCCGTATTCTGCCTCGTTTTGATTTCTGAGCAGGTCTCACGTAAGGGCCGAAAACTATGCCAAAACAGAAGACGAAGAAAGCTGTGGTCAAGCGATTCAAGAGGACGGCCACGGGCAAGCTGCGGGGCAGGCACAGCGGCAGCAGTCATCTTATGAGTGGTAAGAACGCCAAGCGCCGAAGGAGACTTCGCAAATCGACCATTATAACCGGTGCTACGGCTGAAAAAGTCAAGACCCAGCTTGGTAAATAGAGAGCGTTAGATAAGATACGGCCCGGCCCGGGCAAAGCGGGCGGGCCTGCTTCTCGGCTGTGGGTGTTTTTGCAGGGCCGAAAAGAGGTCTCGGCAGGAACAGGACCCGAAAATCAGCTGCCGCCAGCAGGCTCAGGAATATGACACTTAGAAAGGAAAGCTGATATGCCACGAGTTAGAAAAGGCGCCGCACGTCATCAGGCGAAACGAAGAATCTTCAAGGCAGTAAAGGGCTATCGGGGGGCAGCGGGTCATCGTTATCGACTTGCCAAGGAAGCCGTTCTGCGTGCCGCTGTCAATGCCACTATCGACCGAAAGCGCCGAAAAAGAGAATTCAGAGGCCTGTGGATTTTGCGACTGAACGCAGCGTGTCGGCAAAGAGGGATAAGATACAGCCAGTTCATCAGCGGCTGCAAGAAAGCCAACATCGCGCTTAACCGAAAGATGCTGAGCGAAATCGCAATCGCGGACCCCGAGGGTTTTGACTCTATCGTGGAGACCGCCAAGGCAACGCTCGGCTGACAAGATTGGTATGCTGCAATATGCAATAACGGTGTGTGGATGCTTGAGGAATTCGAGAAAATCGGCAAAGCGGCCCTTGAGGAGATGAAGAAGGTCACGGACCCGGAGGTCCTGGAGCGGTTCCGCATAAAGTATCTGGGGCGCAAAGGTAAAATCGCCCAGATGCTGAGCCAGATTGGCCGGTTTCCGGCGGAGCAGCGGCCCCAGGCCGGACAACTCGCCAACAAGATAAAGTCGCGCGTGTCTTCAGAATTCGAGGGCCTAAAGAGCAGCATCCTGGAGGTACAACAGGGCAAAACGCGGGAATTGATAGACGTCACTTTGCCGGGCACAGCGGTAAATATCGGCAAACCACATATCATCACTCAGACGATAAATGAGCTGCTGGAGATATTCGGACGAATGGGTTTTGACGTGTCGTACGGGCCCGAAGTGGAGGACGAGTGGCACAATTTTGTTGCTTTGAATATCCCGCCGGAGCATCCCGCAAGGGACCCGTTGGATAATTTCTATATCGACGACAGCGTGCTTCTGCGGAGCCAGACCTCTACGATTCAGATTCGCGTTATGGAAGAGACAAAGCCGCCCATAAGAGTGGTGGCGCCCGGCAGGGTATATCGGCCCGATACGGTGGACGCGACGCATATGTATATGTTCCACCAGCTCGAAGCTCTCGTCGTGGACGAGGGCGTCACTATGGTGGACCTCAAGACGACAATAGACCAGTTCATCGGCGCCTTTCTTGGTCCGGAGACGAAGTGGCGTTTCCGGCCCAGTTTTTTCCCTTTTACCGAGCCCAGCGCCGAGGTTGACCTGCTGCTGACCGGCAAGGACGGCAAAGAGGATTGGGTCGAGATGGGCGGATGCGGGATGGTGGACCCGAACGTCTTCGACGCGGTCGGTATCGACAGCGAGAAGTATACCGGCTGGGCCTTTGGATTCGGAATCGAACGCCTGGCAATGAGAAAATACGGTATCACCGACATCAGGCTGTTCTTTGAGAATGATTTGCGATTTCTCAGGCAGTTCTGAGCGCACGTCAAACGGGCGTCTGTGCGAGGTGATTTTTGGAAAGGGCTGAATGTGAAGCTCAAAGGGATTGTGCTTGCCGGCGGCACGGGCTCAAGGCTGATGCCGCTGACTAAGGTCACAAACAAGCATCTGCTGCCGGTAGGGCAGAAGCCGATGATTTATTATCCCGTCGAGAAGCTCACGTCGGTCGGCATCGAGCAGATACTGGTCGTCACGGGCGTCGAGCATATGGGCGACGTGGTTGGTCTGCTCGGTTCGGGCAGAGAATTCGGCTGCGAATTTACCTACAAGGTTCAGGACGAAGCCGGCGGTATTGCCCAGGCCCTGAGCCTGGCGGAGGACTTCGCAAAAGGACAATCCGTGGCGGTTATCCTCGGTGACAACATTTTTCAGAGCAGTCTGAAACAGTACGCCGACAGGTTTATCGCGCAGGAAGTCGGCGCGAGGGTCCTGCTGAAAGAGGTTCCGGACCCTCATCGTTTCGGCGTCGCCGAGATTGCCGGTGACAAGGTTGTAAGCATCGAGGAAAAGCCGAAGCAGCCGAAATCGAATTACGCAATTACAGGCATATATTTTTATGACGCCGCCGTGTATGATATCATACGTGCACTGAGACCATCTGCTCGCGGCGAACTTGAAATAACCGATGTAAACAACGGCTATATCGCAAAGGAGCAGTTGGGCTACGATATTCTCGAAGGCTGGTGGACGGACGCCGGAACGTTTGCTTCGCTCGGCAGGGCCGGCGAGTTACTTATGAAGGAGCCGCCACAATGAGCAAAAAGGCAGCGACGTTGAAAACTGTTTTTTCCGATGCCGGATTGATTGTTCGCAGCTCGGCAGAGATGATTGAGGGAGTTGGCGTTCGGAGGGCGACGGTCCTGCCCGACGAGCGAGGCCGGCTCGGCGAGATTATGAGGGCCGACGACCCCTGGTTTGAAAAATTCGGCCAGGTTTATTTTACTACGACCTGGCCCGGTGTGGTCAAGGCCTGGCACTATCACGGCAGGCAGACCGACCACTTCTACGTGATAAAAGGGACGGTGAAGGTCGCTCTCTACGACCAGCGGGACAATTCTCCGACAAAAGGTACCGTCAACGAGGTTTATCTGGGTGAGCATTGTCCGGGGCTTTTGCGGATACCGCCCGGTGTTCTGCACGGCTGGATGTGCGTCGGCAGGCGGGAAGCGTACATAGTAAACATAGTTTCCGAGATGTATGACTACAGCAACCCGGACGAATTCCGCACCGACCCCCATGACAATGACATACCGTACGACTGGGCGCGCAAGGATGGCTAATGAGAAAGTCGCTATCCTGGGTGGTAAAGGGATGCTCGGTACGGACCTTTTCGCGGCTGTTAAAGACAAATTAGATGCTGCCGTTTACGACCTCCCTGAATTCGACATCACAAACGACCGCCAGTTGAGCGAGGTTGTGCGAGGCAGTGACGTGCTCATAAACTGTGCGGCTTTTACTGATGTTGATGGGGCCGAAAGTCAAACCGACCACGCTTATAAGGTGAATGCGGAAGCGGCAGGGCGGCTGGGCGTTTTGGCAGCGGAAGCTGATGCGTGGGTGCTGCACGTGAGCACGGATTTCGTTTTTGACGGAAAGCTGGACAGGCCATACACCGAGGCCGATGCGCCCGGTCCAATAAATGCCTACGGCAAGAGCAAGCTCGCAGGCGAGCGGCTTCTGCTTGAAAGCGGCTGCCGAAATTGTATAATCCGTATCGAATGGACATACGGGCTGAACGGCAGCAATTTCGTGACGAGGTTGCTTGAGCGGGCCAAGACCCAGAAACAGCTCAAAGTGGTGGACGACCAGACAGGCTCACCAACGGCCACCACCCAGGTCGCTGAAGTAATTCTCAAACTGGTGCAAAGAAAGCCCCATGGTATATTTCATTTTGCAAGCGAGGGCTATATCAGCCGATACGAAATGGCAAGGTTTATATTTCAGAGCAAGCCGATGGACGTTGAGGTACTGCCGTGCAGAAGCAGCGATTTTGTTAGTGCCGCTGAAAGGCCGTTGAACAGCCGGTTCGGCTGCACCAAAATTAAAACCCTGCTTGGCGAACCAATCGAACCGTGGCAGGGGCCACTCGAGAGTTTCCTGGGGAAGTTATGAGAAGAATTCTGGTTACAGGCGGCGCCGGATTCATCGGAAGCAACTTCGTGCGAATGGTGCTTTCGGAGCAGCGTGACTGCTTCGTCGTGAACCTTGATAAACTGACATACGCCGGCAATCTTGAGAACTTGGCGGGCCTGGAGAACCACCCCAACCACCTCTTTGTAAAAGGCGATATCTGCGATGGCCAGCTCGTTGAAAAGCTGATAGATGAGCACAAAGTAGAGGCGATTATCAACTTCGCCGCCGAGACTCACGTCGACCGCTCCATTGAGGCGCCGAAGGTTTTCATCGAGACCAACGTAACCGGTGCGCTTGTTCTGCTGCAGGCGGCTCGTGACAAAAAGTTGCAGCGGTTCGTTCAAGTCTCTACCGATGAGGTGTATGGTTCGCTCGGACCGGAGGGAAAGTTCACCGAGGAAACGGTGCTTAGTCCGAACTCTCCGTATTCAGCCAGCAAGGCCGCTGCCGACCTCCTTGTAAATGCCTTCGGTCACACTTGGGCTCTGCCTTACAACATCACGCGATGCTCGAACAACTACGGGCCTTATCAGTTTCCCGAAAAGCTGATTCCACTGATGCTCAATAACGCTCTGGCTGATAAAGACCTTCCGGTTTACGGCGATGGGTTGTACATTCGTGACTGGCTGTA
>JAUWKC010000141.1 GCA_030607345.1 Planctomycetota bacterium
AGGTCCATACAGAGACAGATGCCCATGTCGCGTGCTCAAGCCGCACGTCCTGTCCAGGCAAAACAGAATCAGCCATTCGCAAGGCCGCAGCCCAGAATAATTCCCCGTCCTCGACCCCCAGCGGAACAACCATTAGCGCCGGCGGTTCGCGGGCATCTGGGCCGACCTAAGATGCAGGAGGTACCAGACGTTCCTCCATTGCTAATGCTTGAAGAGCCCCTTGAGCCCATCGCCGAGCTACCCCTGGAACCTATATTCAGGAAGCCGTCCGCGCAGGCTGAAGCACGCCCGCCTGTGTACATTTCTGAGCTGCTCTCGGACTCGCCCGACATTGACGAGTTGAGAAAGGCAATCCTCTATTACGAGATTCTGGGCCGGCCTGTCGCGCTTCGTAAGTCATCGCAAGATATTATCGGACTTTGATTGGCGCCAGCGCTGTGCCGATTCACGTCGCAGCCGCTCAATCTCATGTCAAAGTGGGCGAGGCCGCAAACCATAACGAGTAAGCAGCGGGTGTGCCGTTTGCCCACCTTCTTTTAGGGAGCCTGGCCTGTCTCACAACCGCGCTTCCAAGGCCCGTTTAGCTCTTTATAGGAATTGCTGTCGCGGGGCCCGGTGCGTCATAAAGACCAGGGCCTCCGATGGTCGGCAGTATCACTAAAATGCGGAATATGTCGAACTGGGCCAGCAGAATCGACCGGTAAAGATGCAAGCTACTCCACACATTTGAAAAAGAACCACGATGCCTACCGTCCTATAATATATGTTATGTTTCATTCAGGCCCTTTTTATGGCCCATAGCGCGACTTTGGCCTTTTGGGTGAATTTTCTGTCTGCGTGGGCAATTCCGGCGGTCCTGACGTGAGCTCAAGATGACACAGCCGGCGGGTTCAGAATTGATGGCCGCGGCGCATCGCCTCTTGCGTAGTCTCCATAAGGTTGTCCCAGGCGGTGTCGGCTCGGTCTAAAAGGCCGAGATTCTGAAGAACTATGGAAACGTTGACGGTGGCGTCGGGATGGGTGAAGTTTTCCTGAAGATAGCGCTGCAGGTTGAGCAGCGATGAAGCGAACCTTATCTTGTCACAGTAGAGAATAGCGGTTTTGTAATGCAGTTCGAGTGTCTGCGTGTCGAGAGTGGGCGTCTCGGTGAGCTGCTGGAGGGCTTCGGTGTTTTTGCCTGTCTCGAAGAGGCAGACTGCGAGTTTTGTCCTTGCCCTGCTGAAGGTGGGGTTTATGTGCAAGGCTGCCTTGAAGCCCTTGGCCGCGTCGGCGGGCCTGTCGAGGCCCATAAGCAGGACGCCGAGCCGGTAGTGCAAATCCGGATTGTCGGGGCGACGTTGGAGTTGCTGCTCGTGGGACCGAATCACGGCGCCAAGCAGGTCATTGGAATGGCTGGGGGTATCGTCCGAGTGAAAGTCTTCGCCTAAAGCGTCCTTGAACTGGAGCAAGGCGGCTTCGCCGAATAATAGCGAACTGTTCGGTTGAATTGCAGCGGCGAGCGACAGTGTCGAGGCCGCCTCGGCAGTCTGTCCAGCCAGCTTCTGAGCGGTCGCCAGGCCGATATATGCGTCGACTATCTGGTCGTTTATGTCGGCAGCCTTGTTAAACTGTTGTGCGGCAAGACGCCCCCAGGTCATTCGCAGATAACGTGTTCCAAGCTTTATCCTGGCCTCGAGAAAATCGGGACACAGCCGCAGCGCCTCCTGATATTGGGCGACGGCGTCGGCGTCGGAGCCAAGCAAACCGAGCACATCGGCGCGCTTGACCGCGAGGTCCGCCCTTTCGGGCTCCTGCTCGAGTAAATAGTCGAGCTGCTGCAGGGCCTCGTCGGGTTGGCCACTGTCGATTAGCTGGTTTATCTCCTCATCGGGGGCGTGGAAGTTATCCGGATGTATTAAAATGGCCGTGTTGAAGGTATCGGCGGCTTTGTCGTAGCCGCCCGCGGCAATATATAAATGCCCCAAAATGACAAGCGTCAGCATATCATCGGGGTATTCGTCCTTCAAAAGTTCATATTCCTGTAGGGTTCTTTCCAGTTGGCCGTTCTTGAAATACACGGCGGCCAGCCGCTGCCTCGGAAGCTCAAGATAATTCTTGAATTTAAGACAATCCTGATAGAACTCGACAGCTTCAGCTTCCTTGCCCAGTCGTTCATAACAATGGCCGAGTGCGTAAAGAGCCATGGTATTGTTGGGCTGGCGCGTATAAACGGAGTTTAGCTGCTCGATTGCCTCTTCCAAATGACATTTTGCCAGGCATATCGCCGCGCCGGCAAGGCGCCCGTATATGCATCCGGGGTTATCAAGAAGATACAGCCTTAGCTGTTCCTGCGCCGAGTCGTCCTTTTGCCGGCTCATCAAGTCACTGATTTCGTTTAACCGTTCGATGTTGACCGTATCAGGCTGCGCCTCGTTGACGGCGTTCAGCCAATGCCACATCAAATCGGCCGTATCGATTACAATCGCCCTGCCGAATATTTCAAGCAATCTGCTCATACGGTTGGCACCTGCCTAATAGTTAAGGATTACCCTGCTCTGGTGTAGCGTCCGTCATCCGGTGTTTGCGCTGACTCAATCCAGCAAAAAATATCGACAATAAACAAAGGGCTGTTAATCACCGTTCCGCCAAACAGTCGGGGCTGGGGGCATTTTGCCGTGTGTATGTGGCGGTTGTGTGTGCTGTAGGGTTTGTTCCGCTTTGAAAGGCAGGTTTCCGGACTTTGCCCCCCCTGCCGTTTTTTTTCTCTTTTTGGTGTCGCAAAAACGACCGGTTTTGCACTATATAATGAGGATTCGAATCCTGAACGTTTTTGAGGCGCCGATGGAGCAAACTGATAAATATTACGTTGAACGCTGCCGAAACGGGCATGCGGATGATTTTCGCTTCCTTGTTCGCCGGTACCAAGGGCCCCTGCTGGCGCATCTGGCAGGCCGGCTCGGCAGTAGAGACTCGGCCGAAGAGGCCGCCCAGGAAACCTTTGTCAGGGCTTATTTCGCCATTGGGAAATTAAAAAAGCCGCAGTCACTCTTCAGTTGGCTGCTCGGCATCGCCAGCCGGGTGGCGAAGGAACAGCAAAGAGACCTCCATCGCCGGGGCCAGCTCGCCGAGTCACTTTCGCAGCGTATCTCAGCCGTGGAGCTCTCGGCGGATTACGCCCTCGAACGGGCCGTTACCGCCCTGCCGGAATCTTACCGACAGGTTGTGCTGCTGAGATACTATGGCGGTTGTTCGTGCAGCCAGGTCGCGGAAAAACTCGGTATGCCGCTGGGCACGGTGACAAAAAACCTTTCACGCGCTTACGCTATGCTGCGCAAATCGCTGCAGCAAAATGAAGATTGTGAGGTGCGAAAATGAACTGCGCAGAATGTAAAGAACTTCTGGTCGGCTATATTGAAGGACTCTTGGAGGATTCTCAGAAGCAGGCGGTCGAGTCACATCTACAGATTTGCCCCCCCTGCCGGGCCGAGCTAAAGCACATATCCGCCTTACGCGACCGCCTGACCACAAACGGAAACGCCTCGACCCGGATAGAGCTCGAAAATGCCGTTCTCGACCGAATCCTTCGCGAGCAGAGTCTAAGATTGAACAAAGCCAACAAAGCAGACAGACAATTACAGTTATGGAGAAAAATCATGAAAAGCAAAATAACAAAATTGGCCGCGGCGGCGGTGATAATTGCCGTTTCAGCGATGTCAATAACCTATTTAGGAACATTCACGTCGCCCGCTTACGCCATCGAGCAAACTATCAAGGCTAACCACAGCGTACGGTACATCTATGTTAAGGCATTCACGGCCGGTGAGGATGAGCCAAAAGAGTTCTGGGTGCAATGCGACGAACTGGGGGCAGTCAAATGTGCGCGTCTGCACATACCGGAATGGGCGTCCGACGACGGAGCCAAGGTAGTCGTGTGGAAAGATAACAAAGCGGAGGTATGGCTCAAGAAGAAAAACCTGTTCCTAAAGGTCAGGGACAAAACGGCTGCCGACCGGATGCTCGAATTCGTCGACGAGTGCGACCCGAAACTCGCGGTCGAGCGTCTGTACGCACAACAAGAGCAAGGTGCGGTAAAGATAGATATAGAGCAGCCTGATTTGAAAACTGAGCCGATAACGGTGACCGCCACATATTTGGCGGACAGTCCGACACCCGGACGCCGTTCGGTTCTATTTGTTGACCAGGCGACGAAGCTGGTTACGGCCATCAAGTTTTACCAGTTGCAAGAAGGCGAGTACCGCTACGTCGGCTCACAAGAGTATTACGACTACAATCAAGCGATTGACGCTGAAATGTTCAGCCTGGAAGATGAGATTCCCGCCGATGTCACTCGTATTGACCAGGTTGCGCAGGAGGTGGGTTTGCCGCAGGGGTCGCTTGGCGATGAGGAAATTGCCGTCGAAGTCGTTCGTCAGTTCTTCGCGGCGCTGATTGTAGAGAATTACACCGAGGCAGGTAGATTGCTGGAGGGTTTTCCAGCGGATAAGTTGGAGCAGGGGCTTGGGCATATAAAGTTTCTGCGGGTCGTTTCAATCGGGCCGGTCGCGCCACATCCTATCCCCGAGACGAGGGGAGTTCTTGTTCCCTGCACGGTCGAAATCGAGAAGAACGGCCAAGTCAGTCAGTGGAAGCTGGAGCAACTGGGCGTTCGGCAGGTGCATGGTCAGCCGGGCCGGTGGAGCATCTTCGGCGGGATTTAACCAGGCAGAGCGAGGCCAAGTCAATTCAGTACCCAAAGGCCGGGCAGGTTTGGCTCGGCCTTTTTTGTGCGTTTGCCGAAGAAAGCGGGGTTTTTCGGGCACAGAGGCCAACGCTGGCGTAAAAAATCAATTTGACTTACACTAAAGCCGGCACCAGAGACGTCTTAACGGTGACGGTCGTTAGTCCGGACTTAAATCAAGCGGGCCTTAAATGCAAGAAGACACGCTGCTTGTAAGGAAGCTGAAGCACGGCGACGGTGAGGCTCTGCACCGCATCTACGAGAAGTACAAGAACGAATTGCTGGCGTTGAGCATCTCTCTGTCCGGGGACAGAACAGTTGCCGAAGATGTGGTGCACGATGTTTTCGTTTCGTTCGCGGAGTTTGCCGGCAGGCTTCGGTTAAGAGGCAGTCTGAAGAGCTATCTGTCGAGCTGCGTTGCCAATCGCATCCGGAGTCTGGCCCGCGCCGAGCATGCCCGCAGCGTCTTGCTGGATGAAGCACGGGTCGCCGGAGCCGACTCGAACGAACCGGCGTATTTGGCAATGTCGGCAGAACAATTGCAGCGAATCAAC
>JAUWKC010000146.1 GCA_030607345.1 Planctomycetota bacterium
AAATCCTTCACTGCCTGCGGGCAGAGGCGAAGCTCTTCGAAGCCGCCTACAGTTGGGTCGAGTGTGCAGATTACATCCCGGCGGTCCTGACAGGCAAAGAAAGACCCGATGTAATGCTTCGAAGCCGGTGCGCGGCAGGGCACAAGGCTATGTTCAATGCAGAATGGGGCGGGCGGCCTGCCGCCGATTTTCTTGCAAAGCTTGACCCCGCTCTCGGCGAGCTCAGGTCCCGGCTCTACGAGCAAACGTACACGATTGAAACGGCTGCGGGCGAGCTTACCGAGCAGTGGGCAGAAAAGCTGGGCCTTAAGGCCGGTATCGGCGTGGCGGTAGGCGCCTTCGACGCCCATTTAGGCGGCGTCGGTTCCGGCATCGCTCCGGGCAGGCTCGTCAAGATAATCGGCACCAGCACCTGCGATATGCTTGTCTCGCCGGCCGGCCGGCAGTTTCCGGATATCGGCGGGATATGCGGCATAGTTGACGGCTCGATTCTGCCGCACTATTTCGGTTTGGAAGCAGGCCAGTCCGCAGTCGGCGACATTTTCAACTGGTTTGTTAACTATATCCAGCCGGGAGGCACTTCTGCCGGTTCGCACGAAGCGCTTACCGAGAAAGCTGCCAGGCTAAAGCCGGGGCAGTCCGGTTTGATGGCGCTGGACTGGAACAACGGCAACAGGACTATCCTTGTCGACCAGCGATTGACGGGGCTTTTGATTGGTCAGACACTCCACACCAGGCCGGAGGAGATTTACAGGACGCTGATTGAGGCCACCGCTTTCGGCGCCCTTACCATCATCAACAGGTTCGAGGAATATGGGGTCAAGGTGGATGAGGTGGTGAACTGCGGCGGCATTGCCGAGAAGAACCCGCTGATTATGCAAATCTATGCAGATGTGACCGGCAGAGAGATGAAAATATCACGGTCGGCGCAGAGTTGTGCGTTGGGCGCCGCCATTGCCGGTGCGGTCGTGGCAGGTAAAAAAGCCGGCGGCTACGACGACGTCGGCGCCGCCCAGGCTGCGATGTGCGGCGTAAAGGAGAAAACCTTCAAACCGATAGGCGAAAACCGAAGAGTCTATGAGGAGCTTTATTCGCTTTACAAGCAGCTTCACGACGCTTTCGGGCTGGAAAGTTTCTCAGGTAAGCTGGCCAATGTAATGAAGGACCTTCTCAGCATAAAAGACAGAGCGAACGTGTGAGCAGGCCGGTTTTTCGATAAATACTATTTTGGCGAGCACGGCGGATAAGTCTGCCGCCAACAGAAAAACAGGAGACAAAAATGAAAAAGGTAACTTTCGCAGTAATCGGTGGCAACAGGGGTTTCTTCCCCGAGGCGTTGGCCAAGCAGGGGCGGAAAGACATACTCGATGTTCTGAAAAGTAATGGCTACAACGCGGTGGCCCTGTCAACGCGGGATACCAAGTATGGCGCGGTTGAGACATTCGACGACGCCAAGAAATGTGCTGCGCTTTTTGCGCAGAAGGCCGATTCAATTGACGGCATTGTCGTTACGCTGCCGAACTTCGGAGACGAAAAAGGCGTTGCCGAGACCATAAAGCGCTCGGGTCTTGACGTGCCGATTCTAATCCAGGCTGAGCCTGATGCCGTGGGCAGGATGACCATAGCCAACAGGAGGGATTCCTTTTGCGGCAAAATCAGCGCCTGCAACAACCTCAGGCAGGCGGGGATTCCATACACGCTGACACAAACACACACCGTCGGGGTCAAGTCCGCAGAATTTAAGAGGGAGCTGGACGATTTCGCTTCGGTCTGCAGGATTGTTAAGGGCCTTAATAATGCGAGGTTCGGCGCCATCGGCGCACGTACCGGCGCCTTTAATACAGTTCGCTACAGCGAGAAGCTGCTGGAGCTTTCCGGGATTTCCGTCGAGACAATCGACCTGTCTGAAATCCTCGGCAGAGTAGGGCTGCTTGCCGACAACGACAGGGGCGTTAAACGCAAGCTAAACGCAATCAAGGAGTATGTCAGCACGGCGTCAATTCCGGCTGATGCGCTCCTGAAGATGGCCAAGTTCGGTTATGTGGTCGACCGGTGGGTCCATGAGAACGAGCTTGTGGGCACGGCCATTCAGTGCTGGACCAGCCTTGAGGAATTCTTCGGGATAGTTCCCTGTACTCTTATGAGTATGATGAGCGAGGGCCTGCTGCCGAGCGCCTGCGAGGTCGACATTACAGGACTGCTGGCGATGTACGTGCTGCAGTTGGCAAGCGGCACGCCGAGCGCCATTCTGGACTGGAACAATAATTACGGTGATGACGCCGACAAGTGCGTCTGCTTCCATTGCAGCAATCTGCCCAAATCCTTCTTCAAGAGCGCCAAGATGGATTATCAGGAGATTATCGCGGGCACGGTCGGCAAGGAACAAACTTACGGCACGGTTGTCGGAAGGATTGCCGCCGGCAAGGCAACGTTCTGCAGGACTACGACAGACGATAGCGCCGGTGTTATCAGCGCGTATACCGGTGAAGGCGAATTTACAAACGATAAACTACAGACCTTCGGCGGCTATGGTGTGATGAAGATACCGAATCTGCAGACGCTGATGCAGCATATCTGCAACATGGGCTTCGAACATCACGTCGCCGTCAACAGGTCGCAAAAGGCGTGGGCCATCGCCGAGGCCCTCGATAATTATATGGGCTGGGAGGTTTATCTGCACACGTAAGGCGCCGCGTATCTTTCGCTGTTGAGCTTCTTGCGGCAATTGCTTTGCTTGGGTAAGGAAAGGATGTAGTGCGTATGCAGAAACAGACAAGAAGAGAGTTCCTCAAGTCGCTAAGTGCAGCCGCGGCCTCGGCGCCGGCGTTGTCTCTGCTGCCGGGTTGCGGCGGTCCGAGCAGGGCTATGAACCCAAAAAAGCCGGCCCCGAACGTACTGCTGGTCATTACCGACGACCAAGGTTACGGCGACCTTGCCTGTCACGGTAATGCTGTTATTAAAACGCCAAGCCTGGACAGACTTCACGCACAAAGCATTCGTCTGACCGACTTTCACGTTTGCCCGACGTGCTCGCCTACCCGCGCGTCACTTATGACCGGCAGGTACTGCAATCGAACCGGCGTCTGGCACACCGTTATGGGCAGGTCGCTTTTGCGAAAAGATGAAGTGACAATGGCGGATGTTTTCAGGGCCGGCGGATATCGTACGGGTATCTTCGGCAAGTGGCACCTGGGTGACAACTATCCCTTCCGACCACAGGACAGGGGATTCGACGAAGTATTAGTCCACGGCGGCGGTGGCGTCGGTAATACTCAGGACTACTGGGGAAACGACTACTTTGACGACACCTATTTTCGCAACGGCAAGGCCGAGAAGTTTCAAGGCTACTGCACCGATGTCTGGTTTGCCGAGGCGACGAGATTTATCGAGGCTAACAAGGACAGGCCCTTCTTCTGCTACCTGTCCACTAATGCCCCACATGGTCCGTACAGGGTTCCGGAGAAATACAGCCGGCCGTATGAAGGCAAAGGGGTCAACGCGAAATTCTACGGTATGATTGCCAACATCGACGAGAATATGGGCCGGCTGATGCAAAAGCTCAGAGAGCTGAAAATCGCCGATAACACAATTGTCATCTTTATGACAGACAACGGTACTTCGGCAGGTCACACCGGAGAAAACGCTTATAATGCAGGTATGCGCGACAACAAGGGTAGTCCATACGATGGTGGACACCGCGTTCCTTTCTTTGTTCGCTGGCCCGCCGGCGGGATAAACGGCGGAGTTGATATCGACCGCTTAGCAGTTCACATTGACACGATGCCGACCTTGATAGAGCTTTGTGGACTGAAAGAACCGGCCGGCGTGAAGTTCGACGGCGACAGTCTTGTGCCGCTGTTAACGGGCCACGCCGGCAAGTGGCCCGACCGGACACTCGTTACGGATTCGCAGCGCGTAGAGCATCCACAAAAGTGGCGAAAGAGCGCCGTAATGACCGACCGCTGGCGGCTGGTTAACGGCAAAGAGCTTTACGATATCAAGGCCGACCCCGGCCAGAATAATGATGTCGCAGACAAACACGCGGATGTTGTCGCGAAGCTTCGCCGGCAATATGAACGGTGGTGGGCCGATGTGTCGGAGCGATTCGATGAGTACTGCGAAACCATCGTAGGTTCGGACAAGGAAAACCCGACGAGACTGACCAGCCACGATTGGCACGTTCACGGACCGTGGAATCAAGAGCAGATTCGCCTGGGCCCGAAGAAGAACAGTTTCTGGGCGGTGGAAGTGGCGCGTGACGGCGATTATGAGATTTCGCTGCGGCGATGGCCGCAGGAAGCAGACACGCCCATCAGGGCGGCCGTCGGCGGCGGCACAGCAATCAAGGCTGCAAAGGCTCGGCTAAGAATTGCAGGCTTCGATAAAACAAGGGATATTCCTGAAAACGCCGTGGCAGTGACATTTAACGCCAGGCTCAAAACGGGCAAAACCCGACTGCAAACGTGGTTTATTGATGATGACGGCAAGTCCCGCGGCGCTTACTATGTCTATGTAAAGCGGCTGAATTGACCGGCGAGGTGAATATGAAGAAGTTATACGGATTAGTCGGAATATTACTGGCAGTATTTGTGACCCAGGCGTATGCGGACTGGACGTACGTGGGCGATTGTGTCGAACCGCACACAGTCCAGGGAAATGTCGTTACGTTCAAGTGCACAAATGCCACCGTGAGGATTGAAGTCTGTACGGAGGACATACTGAGAATAAGGATGAGCAAGTCCGGCAGGTTCAAGCCAAATGAGCCCTGGGTAGTGGTAAAGTACGACTGGCCGAAATCGCTTTTTACCGTGAAAGACAGAGGCGCCTATATCGACATAGCAACCCAGTGCATCACGGTAAAGGTAAACAAATCGCCGCTGACGCTGGAGATATACGACGAAGATACAAGACTGCTCAACAGCGAGCCTCGCTCCGGCGGTATGGGTTTCGATGGAGACAAGGTTATATGCAGAAAAGAGCTGACCGCCACGGACCACTTTTTCGGTCTCGGTCAGCGCTACGAAAAGAGCGACCTTCGCGGCGAGAAACGCGAACTCTGGGTGACAGAGAA
>JAUWKC010000206.1 GCA_030607345.1 Planctomycetota bacterium
AACGTGCAAAGCTCGTTGCGCTAATCGAACATCTCGACGACGGTATCGGCAAGGTGATTACCGCTCTGAAAGACTCCGGTCTAAGCAATAACACACTGGTCATTTTCACTTCCGACAACGGTGGCCAACTTAATGTTGGAGCCAACAACGGGCTTTTAAGAGCAGGCAAGCAGGATATGTATGAGGGTGGTATCCGCGTGCCGATGTGCGCCGTCTGGCCGGGTAAAGTCAAACCCGGCTCACAAAGCAATCGCGTCGCCCTCACTATGGACCTGTTCCCGACTATCTGCGAGGTGGCGGACGCTGATATCGCTCACAAAATTGATGGCCGAAGCATCCTGCCGACGCTGCTCGGCAAGTACCAGCCACCAGAGGATCGTTTTTTGTTCTGGGTGCGTCGCGAAGGAGGCCATTATGGTGGACGAGCTTATTACGCCGCACGCTACGGTGACTTCAAGCTCGTCCAGAACAGTCCCTTTGAGCCACTGCAACTTTACAACCTAAAGGACGACCCACGGGAACAACATCCGCTGGACAAAAAGCACAGGATGTATCAGAAACTCTTTACCGCTCTGCGCAACCATATTATTGAAGCAGGCGCTGTACCCTGGCAGAAGTATCCGGTCGAACTGAATGGCTCTTAGCAATACTGAAAAGTGAATATGGTCTTAAAAACTGTCACCCCGAGCTCTTTGCTGTGCTCAAAAGGTTAACTCCATAAAGCATCTGGCCGATAAACAATGCTGTATGTACAATAGTGTCGTAAGCCCTGGAGGTAACGGAAAAAAATGAAAAATAGAATCTCTATTTTCAGTACGCTGTTATTTGTAATTTTAATGCTGTCGTTGGTCTCTTTAGTCGAGGCACAGACCATCCCTGCCTGCCGGCAGGCAAGGCTTATCGAGGCCGAAGCCTTTGCGGACCTCGGCGGCTGGGTGATTGACCAGCAGTTTATGGACCAGATGGGCTCGCCGTATCTTTTGGCTCACGGCTTGGGTCAGCCGGTCAAGGACGCCACAACGGCAGTATCGTTTCCGGCGACCGGAACATACCGCGTATGGGTGCGCACGCGTGATTGGGTAGCGCCCTGGAAGGCACCGGGCGCCCCGGGCAGGTTCCAACTGCTCGTCAACGGTGTACCGCTGGGAACCATCTTTGGCACAGAAGGGGCAAACTGGCATTGGCAGGCCGGCGGAACAGTCCGGATAACCAATAGGCAGACCACCGTTGCGCTGCACGATTTAACCGGCTTTGAGGGCCGATGCGATGCAATTGTTTTCACAGCAGATATCAGTTTTACTCCGCCAAATGCCGGTGAGCAAATGGCTGCCTTTCGCCGAAAGGCAGTTGGCTTACCCGATGAGCCGAGGGACGCCGGCAATTTCGACCTGGTTGTGGTCGGCGGCGGAATAGCAGGAACCTGCACAGCCGTCTCGGCGGCAAGACTCGGACTGCAGGTAGCGCTTATACAGAACCGTCCTGTACTGGGCGGTAACAACAGCTCGGAAGTCCGCGTCCATCTTGGAGGCGAGATTAACCTTCCGCCTTATCCGGCCATAGGCAACATCGTCAGGGAACTCGACTCCGGACACCAGGGAAATGCACAGCCGGCCTCGTTCTATGATGACAACAGGAAGATGAGAGTCGTACAGGCAGAGAAAAATATTCATCTGTTTGTCAATATGCATGCGTTCAAGGTTCAGACCCAGGGCGATAGCATCGTTGCGGTCATCGCCAAACACATCATAGACGGCAGCCGGTTAAGTTTCCGCGCACCGCTGTTTGCAGATTGCACCGGCGATGGTACTATCGGCTATCTGGCCGGCGCCGATTATCGTATGGGACGCGAAGGCAGGAACCAGACCGGCGAATCTATGGCGCCGGAAAAGCCCGACAGTATGACTATGGGCACATCTGTAATGTGGTATTCGGCACAAACCAAGAAGCCAACAGGATTTCCGGATTGCCCCTGGGCTTTGCAGTTCACCGAGGGAAGTTGCCAGCATGCCACCAGAGGCGAATGGAACTGGGAAACCGGATTGCTTCGCAACCAAATTACCGAATTTGAGTATATCCGCGATTACGCCTTTCGGGCCATTTATGGCAACTGGGCCTTTCAGAAAAACCACAGTCGCAATAAAGACAAATACGCCAAACGAAAGCTCGACTGGGTGGCCTACATCGGTGGTAAACGTGAATCCCGCCGGCTGCTCGGCGATTGTATCTTGCAGCAGCAGGACATCCAGAAACGAAAAAGATTCCCTGATTCCTTTGTAACCAGCACCTGGTCGATAGACCTGCACTACCCTGACCCGAAAAACTCCAAATATTTCCCGGGCGAAGAATTCCGTGCCATCTGCACGCAACCAAAAATCAAGCCGTATCCGATACCGTATCGCTGCCTGTATTCACGCAATATTCGGAATCTGATGATGGCCGGTCGATGCATTAGCGTTACCCACGTGGCATTAGGTACGGTCCGCGTGATGCGCACCTGCGGTATGATGGGCGAGCTTATCGGTATGGCTGCCTCGTTGTGTAAAAAGTACGACACTGACCCGCGCGGCGTTTATCAGAACCACTTAACGAAGCTCAAACAATTAGCAAGGCGTGGTGTCGGAAAACTCAACGGAACAAACGATGAAGCTTTTGAGCGGGCCGCAGAGAACGGCCGGCTCGCCAATGAAGGTTTTGTTCGCTGCCGAAATTTCGTCAAGGGCTGGCTCCAGCAGGCCGACTCTAAGACCCTCCTCATACCCAGAAATTTAGACCGGGACAAGGACATCTGGAACGCTCAGGACAGCGCCGCAGACAATTATCCTTTTATGGTCCTTACTGCAGCCATCACCGACCCGTCTCTTTTCCGAGGCCGAATGCTCGATATGCTTCGTGCCGAAACCATACTTACATCCCGTATCGACAGTCTGCCCGATACATACTCTTTTTCCAAGCAGGACTTCCAGTATCAACAGCCCGATTTGCCTCGTATCATCTTTGGCTCATCGGAATATATCAAAGACGGCCTGCTGCCGCTCACCGAATGGCTCGGCCCAAGCCCATGGTCCAAACGTATGCTCAGCATACTTGACGACTTGTGGAAGCATGCACCCGTTGAAACAAATTACGGGAGAATCGTCTCACGCAGCCAGGAAATCAACGGCGAAATGCTCCAGGTCTTATCCCGCGTATACTGGATGACCGGAGAAAAGAAATACTTGTATTGGGCCATTAGGCTCGGGGACTATTATTTGTTGGACAGACACCACCCAACAAGGGATGAAAGCACAGTCAGACTGCGCGACCACGGCTGTGAAATTCTCTCGGGCCTGTGCGAGCTGTATGCGACGGTTCATTTTGCAATGCCGGCCAAAAAGCGTGCCTACCAAAAACCTCTTTACGAAATGCTCGACCGCATCCTTCAGGTCGGCCGAAACGAGCACGGGCTGTTCTACAACGCCATCAATCCAAAAACAGGTTGGCACGAAAAAGGTCTGACCGATACCTGGGGTTATAATCTCAACGGCTATTACACAGTGTATCTCATAGACAAGACCGAGGCCTACCACCAGGCCGTTCGCAAAGCGCTTATCAATCTTAATGACTACTACAACTACCGTCGGTATAAATGGGGCGGCTCAGACGACTATGCGGATTCTATCGAAAGTGCCATTAACCTTTACAATCGTGAACCTGTCCCCTCGGTCGCTCAATGGATGGACGGCGAAATAAAGATTATGTGGAGCATACAAAAAAACAACGGCATCATCGAAGGATGGCACGGGGACGGCAACTTCGCCAGAACTACAATTATGTACTGTCTCTGGAAAACAAAAGGCCTGACTATTAGTCCCTGGCGAAAGGATGTCATTTTGGGGGCCGTTCAGGACGGCGATGTCCTCAAAATAAGTATCAGCACTAAGAGGGACTGGAAAGGAAAAATTATCTTTGACAGCCCGCGTCATCAAACGATTATGAAGATGCCGCTTGACTGGCC
>JAUWKC010000222.1 GCA_030607345.1 Planctomycetota bacterium
AGGACATAGCCGCCGCCATCACGCACGCAAGCATCACACCCTGAAGCGCCGGTGATAAGAGTGTTCGGATTGAATCGCCAAAGGCGGCGTCCTTATGAATTGCCGAACCTGAATTGATTAGATACGCCAGCCAGCACAACCCTAATACGCACCATCCTATCGTGCAGAGGCGTTTGAGGATATTGCCGTAGGTGAAGCCGACCCGCCCTTCCCATTCGGTCTTGCCTGCGGCACATACGCTCATCAAATGCGGAAAGGCCAGGGCGGTCAGCGGCGCGTTGATACACAACACAAGCACCGTCAATAAACTGAATCCCTTCGGGTCGAACAAGCTCAGGTAATTTGCGCCTTGTTGTACTCCCAACGTTGCTCGCATCCCGGCCAGGCCGCCCACTTCCTCAAGGCTGAGTGCCGCCGGGATGGCGATGAATGACAGGGCGATAATCATTAAGCCCTGAATCATATCGGTGCGTATTGCCGCTATTATCCCGCCCCAGTAGCTATAGACTATGAACACCGCCGTGGTAATAAACAAGATGCCGAAGAACCACATCTCGCTTTCGGCCGTCTGGGCTTTACCCATTACGCCCTGTACGGTGCGTGTTGTCGCAAGCAGCACGCCTGCTAAAAAAACTATCATCCCCACCGCCGCGACGATGATGTACAGCACACTGGCCGCCCTGCCGAAACGCTCACGGAAGAAGTCGGCCATCGTCAGGCATCGCATCCGCCGAATTATCGGCGCGATAATCCAGTAGAAGGGCGTCCCGAACAGCCACATCCACGAGACCCATATGCCGGAAGCTCCGCTGACAACACCCTCGCTCATCACGCCCGCCACGTTGCCCGGATGGGTGCCGGCGCCGAAGGCGTGCATTACCATCATCGGCCAGCCGAACCGGCGATTGCCCAACAGGTAGCCCTCCTGGTTGTGAATGCCCCGCTTGCTCCACCAGCCCATCAGGAGCATCCCAATAAAATATAATACGAGCACAATCCAAATCGCGTAGTGTAACCCAAGAAACTCCATAGCTACTCCTTGTCCGTGGTTCGCAACTTGTTAAAATGTTTTAATGGGAACTTCGGTCCCTTTTTTTTCAGCCGAGACGTATGCACTGTAAATAGTCGAGATAGCATCTGCGGCCAGGTTACTGGTGCTTTCCAACGTATCGCCATAAGCGATGTTTCTGTAGAAGGCTTCCATTTCCTGCGGGTACCCTGTGAACCAGTCCTCATCGGGCGATGGATTCGACCAGCCCTGTTTTGTGCCGGTCTTTTCCACTACATATATATCCTCGAAATACGCATCCACCGGATTGTAAGTTTTCATCGTTGTGTTCGGGTTGATATTGCAGATGGTCCGGTGGTTGTTCGCTGAGACTTCGAGCCAATTATGGATGCCGCCTAAAACAATATCAGAGGCGAAGATGTCCGCGATAGTGCCGTCTTCAAAGACGATGTGCATCAAAGAGAAATCATCGATATCGTGGTAGTTGCAGCGGATATGTCCCTTGTCCTCGAAGTTCTTCAGCCTGGTAATTGCGTGTGTCCTGGCCGAGACCGATTTCGGTCGAATCGGTCTGCCGTTTCGGGCGTTACCTTCCACTCGTTTTAGATAAAGTGCCGCTGTCAGCGGATGGCAGCCCTTGCCTATCATAACACCGCCGCCGGAGAACTTCCAATAGGCGTAAGTCGTTGCGTGTGAGCCGGAGTGCGCCTCTTCGCCGTGGAGCCAGAGAATTTGCGCTCCGGTCTTTTCGATAATCTCGCGTTCCTTTTGAATCGAAGGTGCATAGACCCAGTTCTCGGCGTAGAGTATCCGTCCTTTACTTTTCTTCTCGGCCTTGAGCATTCGTTCAATACTGGCCAGGGCGTGGTCGAGCGCATCGGCCTTCGGGAAGGTATCGCCGTTGAAATCCTCCGAGCCGTCACCGAAATAACCTGTGAGCGGTTTCTCCACGATGGCGAACTTGTCCCGCTCAAGGGCGGCAACCGCAATCGGCTCATGAGCCACCGGCGGAGTGCAGACGTGGATGACATCTACCTTATCGATGAGCTTTTCCAAACTATCGTAAGCACGAATGCCACGTTTGCTTGCATAGGATTTTGCCTGCTCGGTGTCGGTTGCGAATACGCCTTCGACCTCGACGTTTGTGTCGTGGACTTTTTTCAGGCATTCAAAATGAAACGTCGCTGCGAAACCGGCGCCGATAATGCCGGTGCGAATGGTTTTCTTTTTCATCTAAAGTTTCCTTTCCGGAAGATTTGAGATTCAAAATTCAGAACCTGGGAGTTTCCTGGCGTTGGTGTTTGTGAATATCGCCTAATGACAGAGCACCGCGAGGTCCGATTCGGCTGCCGAAAATCTTTATACCGCCCAATCGGCCCCGGAATTGACGGTCTTTGCCGTGCTGCTGTATACTTTCGTTATAGTTACCGATGGTAAGCGTGCCGCTGCCTTTGCCCGTGGCGCCGCGGCTGTAACTGGTCGTTCTGTCAAGCTGGGCGGGTGTATCGGCATCGCCGAAATACCAGCGGACATTATCCTTTGCCCGGGTTCCGTCGTAGGTTACGGCGAAGAAAGTCCACCGGCCGATGCGAAGTTTCTTTGGTGAGCTGTCGTTGCTGATACGGTCAGGCCATTCATTTACAGCAAGTCGAAGCCGACCGTCCTGAAGGCAAACCATATCAAAACCTGAGCGGTTATAGTTCAAATTGAACGCGATGCGGTTGCCGCCGCTTCCCGTCTTTAAGCTGGAAGGGTTTGCCCAGCCCAAAATGGTAAAAGAACGCAATCCTTCCAGCGCCTCAACAGGTTTGTTACCGACGGAAATCCATTTCCATGGCTCACTATCTCCGAAGTCATAAGACCCGTCTTTTGCCTGAATGATTTTGCCGTGAAGTTTTGTGCGTGGACTATCGCCATCTTTAAATCCGACTCGCACAATAGGCGAGCCGGTCGCCCGGTCCGCAGCGATAGACAGAGCAGTACTGGCAGAGAGTCCGTTGTCGTCAGTAACGGTCAGCATTGCAGTATAGAGACCCGGCTCTTTGTACACGGGGGCTGGATTTGGCTCGGATGAAGATGCTCCATCTCCGAATTCCCACCGAGGCCGAAGATTGGTTGGCGTTGAGAATTTTACTTTAAGGGGAGCTGTACCTTCTGTTGGATTGGCGGATGCTTTTACGTCAGGTCGCATTTTCTCGCCGGGGGCGTAAACGGATAAACGGAGCAGGTAGTTGGCCCTGGGCGGGGTAAAGCTGAATCGACCGGGTGCGGCATTTCCCATCGGAGTTATGGTCATATTCCAGGTGTCGATGCCGTCAACTTTGTATGTTTTTGCGCCCGGAAGCTCTAAGGTCATTGCTATCGGCGTGGTAAAGTATATGAAATAGAGCTTGCCGGCTTTTGAAAGCAGATAGCTGCCGGAGGGAAGCTCACGAGGTTCCATCTCGGCAAACGGCGTCGGCTCCATTATCTTTTTTAGAAATGCAATCCTGGCCGGGCTTTGCCCGTGCAGCACGCCACCCTTTGACCACCAGAGAATATCTTTTGGGTGCTTGTAAGTTTCGCCGTGTCCGACATAACAGCCTTCGATGGTTCCCAGCCAGAATCTATGGGTCAATTCCTGGGCGGTGATTCTGCCCCAGCCCTGCGGGATGTTCCCTTCGTATTTGCATTCATCAAATACAATCGGTTTGTTGTATTTGTTTCGCCATTCTATGCCTCTGGCAAGGTCCGA
>JAUWKC010000205.1 GCA_030607345.1 Planctomycetota bacterium
ACCGACCCTGTCAGATACCTGGCCGCACCACGCATACTCGCCTGTCTGCTGCTAACACCATTTCTGATTATATACGCCGATTTTCTCGGTATCGTAGGCGGATACTTCGTAAGTGTTATTCAACTCGGAATAAACGACAGTGCCTACTGGAGCTTCAGTGCCTCAGGTGTGGAGTTGTGGGACATATCCATAGGTATTATCAAGGGTCTCTTCTTCGGCGGCGCCATCGCCGTCATTAGCTGCTACAAGGGATTTACCTGCAAAGAGGGCGCACACGGAGTGGGACAGGCATGCACCGAGGCCTTTGTCGCCAGCTTCATTTCAATACTCGCGATTGATTTCGCACTGGTAGTCATTTCAAAAGCAATTTACACCATCTTCTGGCCGATTAAGAGCCTTGTTTGAAAACGCCAATTGGTTGCGAAAAAATGAAAATGGAAACGAACAGCGACACAGACCAAACACAGGTAGGCAACAACAGCGAGATAGTCGTCCTTAAGAACATAACCAAGAGATTCGGCAACAATGTAATCCTCGACAATGTGTCCTTGGCCATAGAAAAAGGCAAAACAACGGTCATTATTGGGCCCAGCGGCTGCGGAAAAACCGTGCTGCTAAAGCATATGATTGCCTTGTTGCGACCGAACTCCGGCGAGGTCTACCTTAAAAACAAGCGAATAGACCACCTCAGCGAAGAGCAACTGTACAAAATACGCACCCACTATGGCTTTCTCTTCCAGGGCGGCGCACTGTTTGACAGTTGCACTGTTGCTGAGAACATTATGTTTCCAATCCTGCAGCACGTCGAGCTCATCGACAGAAGACAGATTGAAGAGACTGTCAAGACCAAGCTGGCTATGGTCGGTATGGATGGTTTCCAGAATTTTTATCCGGCAAATCTCTCCGGTGGCCAGCGAAAAAGAGTCGCCCTCGCCCGCGCCGTCGCGCTCAATCCGGAGGTGATACTCTACGACGAACCTACGACTGGACTGGACCCTATTCGTTCGGACATAATTAACGAGCTCATTCTCAAACTCCAAAGGGAGCTTGGCGAGACAACCGTTGTCGTCACTCACGATATGAAGAGCGCCTACAAAATAGCCGACCGCATCGTTATGCTGCATCACGGCAAGATTATTGCAGACGGCGACGCCGACCATATTCGCAGTCACCCACATCCGGTCGTCCAGCAATTCATAAAGGGACAGGTCGGCGAGGACGACCTTGCCGTGCTGCGTGCAAGCGGCGCCGTTACACAAGCACAGTTCCTGCCCCGCGACTTCGAGAAATGACACAGGTAATGCAGCACAAGCCACAGAAAATCGCCGACGAGCTGGCCAGGCTGGTTCGCGGCGACGTCTTCGCAGATATACTGCACCGTGCCGCTTTCAGCACCGATGCGAGCATCTACAGCATAGTTCCGGTTTGTGTGGTGGCTCCACGCGGGCCGGCCGATATAGTCGCCGTTGTCCAATATGCCGCCCGCCATAATATACCCGTGGCCCCCCGCGGCGCCGGAAGCGGAGTGGCGGGTGAGTCGCTCTGCAGCGGCATCATCTTCGATATGACCCGTTATATGAACAATATCGCAGGCACTACCGACAACGGCTTGACTGTGGCCTGCCAGCCGGGTGTTGTGCTTGACGATTTAAACAAGTTTTTGTCGCGCTTCGACAGGAAAATCGGGCCTGACCCATCCACCGGCAACAGGGCAACCATAGGCGGCTCCGTCGCAAATAACGCGACCGGCCCCCATTCACTCCAGTACGGCTATATCGGCGACTATGTCGAAAGTATCGAAGCGGTGCTGGCAGACGGCAGTATCGTCAAATTCCCCAACGATGTCGAACCGGCAAACCCGGAAGATAATAAGCTCGATGCCATCGCTCAAAAATGCCTGTCCGTACTCTCGCCCAGTCAAGAGATTATCAAAGCAGCGCTGCCGGCAACCAGCCGAAACCGAAGCGGCTACTCCATAGCCGGCATTTGCCGCAACGGCAGGATTGACCTCGCGCGACTGCTGGCAGGCTCGGAAGGCACCCTCGCAATCTTCACAGAGATTACACTCAGAACCGTGCCCCTGCCTGCCGCAAAAGCCCTGCTCCAGCTCGAGTTCGATTCGCTCGAAAAGGCAGCACAGATTGTGCCGCTAATAGTCCAGACCGGCGCCTCTGCCTGTGAGCTGATGGACCAAAGCCTGATTACTATGGCAAGAAAGGCCCTGCCGCAGTACCGCAACGTTTTACCTGCCAAAGCCGAGGCCGTTTTGCTAATCGAGCACACCGGCCAGACAGATCGACAGGTCAGACAGAAAATCAAAAATACCGACGACGCCGTCGGCAACATCGCTTCGCACCGAAGAATACTACTCGACCCACTTGACCAGGAGCGGCTCTGGAAAGCACGCAAGGACGCGGTTCCACTGCTCGACAGAAAAAAGGGCAGAAAGCATCCCGTCCCCTTTATCGAAGATGTCTCAGTCGCCAAGGAACACCTCGGCGAGTATATCACCGGGATAAAGGTGATTGCACAGCGGTACGAAATTCCGATGTCTTTCTACGGCCACGCCGGAGACGGCGAGCTGCACATAAGGCCTTATCTTGATTTGAGCAGCCCCGAACAAGTCCGCAAGATGCAGGCCATTGCAAACGATGTCTTCGCCCTTGCCTGGTCGCTGGGCGGCTCAATCAGTGGTGAGCACGCCGACGGACTTGTACGAACGGCCTTCATACGGAAACAATACGGCGACCAATTCTACAACTTACTCGGCGAGATAAAGACCATATTCGACCCAAACGGCCTGATGAACCCCGGCAAGATAGTCACCAGCGACGCCAATATCATGCTCAAGAACATAAGGGCCGAGCATAAAATTCTGCCCGAAAGGATACAATCGGATTTGCTCTTCGAGCCGGAGGAATTGGCCCTTGAGCTTGAGCAGTGCAACGGCTGCGGACTTTGCCTCAGCAGAGAGTCCGGCCTGCGGATGTGTCCCGTATTTAGGGCGATGGGCGATGAGCTGGCAAGCTCCCGGACAAAAGCTAACATACTTCGCTTCTGGGCCACGGGCCGCATGGATGACAGGGCCCTTGAGTCAGCCGAGTTCAGAAAGTTCCTCGATTTGTGCGTCAATTGCAAGGCCTGTGCGCTGGAGTGTCCATCAGGCGTGGATGTCTCGAAGCTTATTACCGCAGCCCGCGCAGCTTACGTAAAACGAAAAAGACTGAGACGCACAGAGTTCCTGCTGAGCCACAATCGCTATTTGAGTATGCTTGGGGGGTTTTTCAAACCCGTTGCGAACTTTGTGATGCCGCTGCCGCCAATGAAATGGTTCCTTGAGAAGACCGCCGGCCTGGACCGGCGAAGAGATATGCCCCAGTTCGCAGGCAGGTCGTTTATAAAAGTGGCACGCAAGTTCCTCGCTTCCTGTCAGCCCATACAAAAGCCCGTGGACAAGGTCGCCTACTTTGTTGATACGTACGCGAATTACAACGACCACGAACTCGGCTTCGCTGTGCTCGACGTGCTCAGGCACAACGATGTTGAAGTGATTTTGCCGAAGCAAAGGCCCGCTCCCCTGCCGGCAATTTACTATGGCGACGTCAAGACCGCCCGCAGGGATTTACGCTACAGCGTCAGACATTTAGCCCCAGCCGTTCGGGACGGCTACAAAATCGTCTGCTCTGAGCCAAGTGCCGTACTGTGCCTGCAGCAGGAATTGGGGCATTTTGTCACCGGCAGCGACGCCGAACTCGTATCACGCAATACCTGTGAACTGATGAGTTACCTGCTGGACTTGGCCGGCAAGGGCAAGTTAAAGCGGCCCGAAAAACCAATACCAGGCAGCTTCGTCTATCACTGTCCGTGTCATTTGCGTGCGGTCGACTCGGCAGGTGCGACTCTTGAGCTTTTGCCGGAGCTCTGCGGGTCCTCGGTTGTGGACCTGAACAGCGTCTGCTGCGGGCTGGCCGGGACTTTCGGCATGCAGAAGAAAAATTATGAACTGTCATC
>JAUWKC010000252.1 GCA_030607345.1 Planctomycetota bacterium
GGCACGCAGGTATCGGTTATCTGGCCGATGCCTAATATACTGCATTGGCCGGGTACAACAATCGGGATAAAGGAGTCTATCCCAGCGGCGCCGAGGTTAGTTACAGTGATACAGCCGCCTTCCAAATCTGTGGGAGCCAGTTTATTGCTGTGTGCCCTTTCAACCAGTGCCTGACTGTCACGTGCAATCTGTTTGATGTCCTTTTTGTTCACGTCCTTGACAATCGGCGCAACCAGGCCCGGCAACGCCGGGTTTGGATCAGACCGGCCTTCGGCCGGCGGAACAGATATAGCAATGCCGATGTGGATGCTTGAAGCCAGCTTGATAGCCTCGCCGACCAACTGGCCTGTCATAATCGGATATCTCTCCAGGCCCGTCGCGACCGCTTTGATAATAAAATCATTGTAGGAGATTTTCACATCGGCGTCTCTGTTCAGTTTAGTTCGCAAGTCAACCATGTCGGTAACGTCGGCTTTGACAGTCAGATAGAAGCAGGGTATCTCGCGCTTTGATTTTAGCATTCTCTCTGCGGTTATTTTCTGCAATCTGTTAAGCGGTACCGTCGCACCGAGTTTTACCTCTACCTCCGCTGCTTTGGCGGGTTTAGCTGGTTTCGAGGCGGCGGCTTGTTTTACGTCCTGCTCGGTAATTTTGCCGGCAGGGCCGGTGCCGGTAAGTGCTGTCAGGTCCACGCCGAGTTCCTGGGCCAGTTTCTTTGCCCGCGGCGAGGCCATCACTCTACCTGCGGGTTTGCTCGATTGCGGCTCGGCCTTCGCCAGTTCAACAGGGGCGGCTTGCTCAACAGGCGCAGCTTCCGGCGGGGCGGCAGGAGCGCCGGCCGTTAGTGAATCGATAAAGCTTTGCGGTACTTCTTCGTCCTTATCGCCGAGGACCAAAAGCGGCGCCCCGACGGCAAGTGTTTCATCGACCTCAACGAGAATATGCTTTACAAAACCGCCGGCGGGTGATTCCATTTCGAGAGTCGCCTTGTCGGTCTCTATCTCAAAAATCACATCACCTTTTTTGACCTCATCGCCAACCTTGAGCAAACAATTGACAATGGTCCCTTCTTCCATTGTTTGGCCAAGCTGTGGTAATCTTACTTCCTTTGCCATTTATTCATTCCTCATTTATATTTCCGTATTTCATCCTTTGTCATCCTGAGCCCTTTGCTGCGCTCAAGGGTAAACCCTGCGAAGGATCTGGCCTGCGAAAATGAGATTCTTCGCTGTGCTCAGAATGACAGGAGAAGACATCTTTTTTTATACAATTGCCTTAACAGCATCTACGATTTCCTGCACGCTTGGGATACTTGCCATTTCCAACGGCTCGCTCATCGGTGGTGGTACGTCGGCAGCCGCCAGATTGACCGGCGCTGCATCCAGATAATCGAAACCGTGTGAGCCGTCGCTGAATTCATATTCCATAAACCGGCCGGCTATCTCTCTGCCCGCGCCGCAGGTGCAGAAGCCCTCGCTAACAGTGATTAGTCGTCCGGTCCTGCGAACGGATTCGGCTACCGTATCCATATCCATCGGCTTTAACGTTCGTATGTCGATTACCTCAGCGTCGATGCCGTGCTCGCTGGCTAAGACTTTCGCCGCTTCCAACGACCACATCGCCATTCTGCTGTAGCTGACAATGGTTGCGTCTTTACCGGTTTTTTTGATATCCGCAACGCCGAGCGGGATGATGTAATCGTCCTGCGGCACCGCGCCGAGCTGGCCGTAAGTCGCCTTGTGCTCGATAAAGACCACCGGATTGTCGCTGCGGATGGCGGCTTTAAGCAGACCCTTTGCGTCATAAGGCGTCGAGGGCATTACTACATAAAGGCCCGGGGTATGCATAAGCCAGGCTTCGAGCGATTCTGAATGGTGAGCGGCAATACATCTGCCGACGCCTCCTTCGGTTCGCAATACCATCGGGACCTTGGCTTTGCCGCCGAACATATAGCGGTTATAGGCGCCGACGTGCACGAGCTGGTCCATTGCTATCGTAACAAAATCGACGTACATAATTTCAGCCACCGGCCGCATGCCCCGAAGGGCCGCACCGACCGCAGCACCGGTGATGGCGGCCTCGGATATTGCGGTATCAATAACTCTGCCGGTTCCGAACTCGGTCAACAGCCCGCGAGTTGCCTGATATGCCCCGCCGTAGAGACAAACATCTTCACCCATGACGATAACATTTTGGTCATGCCTAAGCTCTTCGGCCTGAGCAGTGGAGACAGCCTGACCGATAGTCATAACATCCATATTAAACTGAGATTTAATCCGGCCCTTTGCCTGCTCAACGGCCTCTTTTTTTGTTTTCGCTGTGGATGAAGCAAGTGCAGCCTCAAAAGCGGCGGTCGCTTCGGCCACTTTTGCGCTAAGTGCCCTGTCGGAGTCGATAAGCTCAGCGGGATAAGTTTCCTCGACATACACATCTTTGGTTAGGTCCGCAGTGTTGGGCCATGGACTGTCCATGCCGAACTTTGTGGCCGCTTCGATTGCGGCAAAGGCCTTATCCTTTATCTGGTCCAACTGCTCGTCCGTGCATAATTTCTCGGTGAGCAGCTTTTCCTTCAGGACGATAATTGGGTCGCGCTCGTGCCAGGCCTTTTCTTCGGCCTTGGTTCGATATGCGCGTGGGTCGCTTCGGCTGTGGCCGTACCAGCGATAGGTCTTGGCCTCGATGATTGTCATCTGGTTATCTTTGCGCGCCCTTTCCACGGCCTGACGTACGGCAAGAAAGACCGCAACGGTATCCTGGCCATCCACAATCATAGCGGGTACATCATAAGCGGCAGCCCTTTGGGCAATGTCCTCGATATTGCTGGCCCTTGTGGCACCTTCGACTCCACTTCCGGAGAACGGCACGCTCATTCCGTAAAGGTTATTTTCGATTATCGCCACGAGCGGCACGGCGAGTGTGGATGCCATATTCATTGACTCGTGAAAACTGCCGCAGTTGGTTGAGCCGTCCCCGAAGAACGAAAGCACAACTTTGCCGGTCTTTCTATATTTTTCCGCAAGAGCTGCCCCGACCGCCGGCGCCTGATTGCCGCCGACGATGCCGGTCGAACCGAGATTATTTTGCTTATCCACTTCAGCAATGTGCATCGAACCGCCTCTGCCTTTGCAGTAGCCGGTCTCTTTGCCCATCAGCTCGGCCATCATCTGGTTCCAGTGATTCTTGCGGTCGCCTTCGCTGGGGGCGTATTTGTAGCCTTTGGCGCCGCAGTGGCCGTGGCCTCGAGGGGGTGAGCCGATGACGTCACCGCGCTGGATAGCAGCAATGGAGCCGACGGCAACGGCCTCCTCGCCGGCGTAAA